>JBJDZO010000183.1:0-11777 GCA_051868095.1 Butyricicoccus sp.
CCGCACAGGAACAAAAGAACCGCCAGTATCGCGGCGGTTCCTGTTTTGATTCGTTTGTTCAGCCTCATCCACTCCTTTTGGTTCGGATTCAGCGGGTAAGCCCGGCTGTGACATACGGCAGCGCCTCCAGCATATCGGTTGGGGTCATTCCATATTCGCCCCGCTCGGCCGCGCACCGGTCACCCACCGCGCCGTGCAGCCATGCGCCCGCGCAGGCCGCGTCGAACGCATCCAGTCCCTGCCCGAGCAGCGACAGCAGCATGCCCGCAAGCACATCTCCGCTGCCGCCCTTTGCCATGCCGGCGTTGCCGGTTGTGTTGCGCATCTGACGCCCATCGGGCGCGGAAATCAGCGTGCGGTGGCCCTTGAGCAGCAGCACGCAGCCGGTTTCCATGGCAAAGTGCTGCGCCGCCGCGTCGGCTTCCATCGGTGCAACGCCGGACAGCCGCTGAAATTCACCCTTATGCGGCGTGAGGATGCACGGCCCGCCGGCTTCCCGCAGTACATCTTTATGCCCGGCGAGCGCATTTATGCCATCCGCGTCCACCACCATCGGACAGCATGCCGTCCGGAGCAGCTCCATCACCAAAGCATCGAGCGCCGCCGAGCGCCCCAATCCGCTGCCGATCAGCAGCGCATCCGCGCGCGCGGCCAGCGCAAGCAGTTCATCGGCTGCCGCCGCGGAAAATTTGCCGGTCTCGTCCGCGGGCAGGGGCCGCACCACCGGCTCATTCAGCTTAACCGCCAAAATCGGGTAGATCGCTTCGGGCACGGCCAGCGTCACCACGCCGCTGCCCATACGAACCGCGCCCTGTGCAGCAAAATATGCCGCGCCGGTGTAGCCTCTGCATCCGCAGACTGCCAGCACGCGGCCATAGTCGTTTTTATGGGTCTCCGGCGCACGATGCGGCAGCAGATGCCGCACCCAGTCCCGTTCGATTGTCTGCATCCTGGCTTCTCCTTTCGTTCCAAACGGCACAGGAGCAAACGCAGCACCCTGTTGTGTTTTAGTGCTTCCAAGTGACGATGAACGCATCCGGCAGATGCCGTCCCTTGGGGTTGTTGCTGGCCGTGGTCGGCTGGGTGATTTCGCGGCCATTGTAGTACATGACCGACGATGAGCCGCCGTCCAGATTGCACGCCTGCACCGCTCCATAGCTTTCCAGAATTTCCTTGCAGTCACCGACCGTTGCACCCGCCGAACGGGTGCTGCGGCCGTCAATGACCAGCATCAGCACGGTCTTATCCGACGCCTGACCGATCGCGGTACGCGGCTGAAGACCCCAGCCCGAGGACGCGCTCTTGAGCTTGGATTCGCCGTCTACAATCAGTGCCGGACCAAACTCAATCGCGTCCCACAGCTCGTCCGTGATGCTGGTGTCGCCGATTTGCAGCAGGTCATCCCCATCAAAGCCGACAATCTTGTAGCCGTGCTCATAGGCCCCCTGCTTTTCCTCTCCCGCGACCTTCAGATAGCCATACGGGGTGCCGCCGTTGCCGCTGCCTTCCGGATCGATAAAGCCGGAGGCATTGATGGCGAGAATCGCATCGTTGTTGTCCGCGATATCGCTGAGATACTGACCGGTTTTGAACAGCCGCGCACAGGTTGCCAGTTCCACACGTGCCGGATCTTTTACAATCGCCAGCCGGCCGACATAGGTTTCTCCTTTGACTTCGACAATCATAATGCCCTGATTTGCGCTGATCGCAAGCACATTGTCACCTTGCCTCGTCTTGATGCCGGGTGCCTTGCTCTCATCGCATTTGTCGATGGCGACTTTGCCCCAGCCCTTATCAAGGATGTTCGGATGTTCCTCAAGATAGGCTTCAAAGCTGTCCCGGTCAAGCTCGTTGAAAAGCGTATAGAAACGCTCTTCCTCATCGATTATCTCTTCGGATTCCACAATCGCCGACGTGACATCGCCGACATTCCAAGTGGACTCCGCGGTTTTCTGCATCTCGGTCGTGTCCTCACGGGTGAGCATGACCTCATCAATGATCGACTGCGGAATGATCGCCGTCGCCAGCCACTGATGTGTCATGGTGCTCATGGCGGTCTCGATGTACAGCGTGCGCCATTTTGTGACGAACGCATTATCGGTGTAGAGCAAGACGGGATACAGCACTGTGGTGAGCAGCAGTACAACAATCATCAGTCCCAGTCCAGCGCGCTGTCTTCCCTTCATATTTCATATCCCATCCTATCTTTTTGATTTTACTTTGCCTGCGGCTTGCGGACGCTGCGTCGGTGCCCCGGACGTGCCGAACGGCGGCGCGCCGGTTTCTCCTCGGCGGGAGCTTCCGCTTTCTTTGCCTGCTGCGCAGCCATCTGCTCGCGTACTGCGGCGCGCTCGGCCAGTTTTGCCATCACCTTGGCCTGCACACGCGCAGCCGCTTCCTCCGACAGCGCATGGACGCGCGGCGTCGAAATGTCCATACTCAGGTCGTCCCGGCCGTGGCGACGGCGTCTGGAATCCCGTCCGCCGGTCTTGGGCGCGGACTTCGGATACTTGGCCGCCAGCGCCTCGGTCGGTGCGCTGTGATGCGGCTTGGCCTTGGGCTCGGCTTTCTTTTTCTTTTTGGACGGCTTGGCCTCTTCGACCGCCGGCTGTTCTTCCTTTTTCTGCTTCTGCTTGCGTTTTTCCGGCGCGGCAGCCTTGCGGCGGCCGGTACGCGCAGGACGCTCGGGTTCCGCAGGCTTTTCCTCCTCCGGCAGAACGCCTTCCGGCCAGTCCAGCTCCGGTACGTTCACGCGCGTCAGCTTTTCGATATCCTTCAGGTAAGGCTTTTCGTCCTCAGCACAGAAAGACAGCGCGGTTCCTTCCATACCGGCGCGGCCGGTGCGGCCGATGCGATGCACATAGGTTTCCGGAACGTTCGGCAGGTCAAAATTGATCACCAGCGGCAGCTCGGAGATATCCAGACCGCGCGCCGCGATATCGGTCGCGACCAGCACCGCAATTTTGTATTCCTTGAACTCCTTGAGCGCGGTCTGCCGGGCGCCCTGCGACTTATCACCGTGCAGGGCACGCGCCGAAATGCCCGCGCGGTTAAGGTCGCGCGCAATGCGGTCCGCGCCGTGCTTGGTGCGGGAAAATACCAGCGTCTGCGGCACATTCCGTTCACGCAGAATCGCCTTAAGCAGCTCGCGTTTCTCAGCCTTTTCCGCAAAATATACGCCCTGCTCAATCAGCTCGACCGGCGTTGCCGCAGGCGTGATCGACACGCGCACCGGCTTGAACAGCAGGTCATTCGCCAGCGCGGCAATTTCCTCCGGCATGGTCGCTGAGAACAGCAGCGTCTGCCGACGGCGCGGCAAATGCTCCACGATGCGTTTGACGTCGTTGATAAAGCCCATATCCAGCATACGGTCGGCCTCGTCGAGCACAAAGCACTGCACCCTGCTGATGTCGAGCAGCTTCTGGCCCATCAGATCCCACAGCCGTCCGGGTGTAGCCACCAGAATATCCGCGCCGCGTGTGAGGGCTTCCACCTGCGGCACCTGCGACACGCCGCCATAAATCACTGCGGCAACGCGGCCGGTATAGCGGCTGTACTGGCAGATATTTTCATAAATCTGGAGCGCCAGCTCGCGCGTCGGGGTCAGAATCAGACCGCGCACCGGACGTTCCTCACCCGGCTGAGGCTTACCCATGCGCTGTAACATGGGAAGCGAAAACGCCGCGGTCTTTCCGGTGCCCGTCTGCGCGCAGCCGAGCAGATCGCGTCCGGCCAGCACGGCTGGAATGGCCTCGCGCTGAATCGGGGTCGGCTCCTCGTAGCCGATCTCCTTCAGCGACCGTATAATCGAAGATTCAATTCCTAATTCGTGAAAATTCATACATACTCCTGTATTGGCGGCTCATTTTTTGAGCCACATTCTGAAAACAGCCATGTGCGCGCTCCTCCCCTTGCTTTTGCGCCGAAGAAATGATATAATGAGAACCATTCCCAAGTTAGCAAAGGAGAACAACCATGGCACATCTGTTGTTGCACGCGATATTGCATTCTCTGGAGGACGTTATCAAAAGCGCGCCCATCCTCCTTGTTGTATATGCCGTCTTATATTGGCTGGAGCACAAAATGCGCGCCGCACCCACCCTGCTTGAAAAGGCCCAGAAGGTCGGGCCGGTTATCGGCGGGCTGGCGGGCAGTGTTCCCCAGTGCGGCTTTTCGGCGGCGGCGTCCGCTCTGTTTGCCGAAGGGTTTCTGCATCCGGCCACGCTGGTCGCGGTTTTTCTGGCGACCTCGGATGAAGCCGTACCGCTGCTGCTTTCGGGCGGCATGGCAAAGGAAACCCTGCTTTTATTGGCTGCCAAGCTGGTGCTTGCCGTTGTCGGCGGCTATCTGCTTCAGTGGACGATCTTCCGCAAGAGCCTGCGCAGCCAAGCGCCGGTTCGGGTGGACATCAGCCACCACGGCGACTGCTGCGGCTCCTCGGTCGTGTCGGCCATCGTCTGGCGCACCGTGCACACCTGCCTGTTCCTGCTCGGCATCATGGTGGTCATTAACCTCGCGGTCGAACTGGTCGGCGAAGACACCATCGGCTCCCTGCTGCTCGGCGGCAGCCTGCTTCAGCCGGTGCTGTGCGCGGTCATCGGCCTGATTCCGAGCTGCGCGATTTCGGTTCTGCTCAGCGAACTGTACCTGTCAGGCGCCATCGGCTTCGGCGGCCTGATCGCCGGACTGTCCACCGGCGCAGGCTTTGGTTATATGATCCTGCTGCGCGAGAAATCCAGCCGCCGCCGCGCCCTGCCGGTCATTGTCGCGACATGGGTGCTCGCCGTTCTCGGCGGCATGATCTGCCAGCTCATCTAGAACTGAAACACGTCCCGCCCCAAAAGGGCGGGGCTTTTTTATTGTGCTGCGCCGTGCAGCAGTTCGAGCGCGGTATGCGCCCATTCCAGATCAATCTTCACAAAATCCCGCGCTGAGGTGAATAGACGGTCTTCCACGTCCTGCGCAATGCGGCGATAGGTCTCGCCGGGCATAGAAATGTACTGCTCCATGCCGTCGGACAGCACCGCGACAAAGCGGAACTCGGCCGTGCGGTCGTTCAGCTCGTGGAACAGCAGCTCGACCACATCGAGGTCCTTCTGAAGCTGGGCAAGCAGCAGATATTTCATGAGTTCCACCGCGCGGTCATCCAGTCCGCGTTCCAGAATGTTGATCTTCTCGCGGAACGCATTGAAATCGGTCGTCCAGCGCAGCGTATACCCGGCCAGCGGGTCAAAATTCGCGCTTTCCGGCTTTTCCTCGCACAGCCAGACCATAAACTGGTTGCTGATGTCATGGTACAGACATGGATCCATGACCAGTGAGGTGGTGCCGCACACCGGGCAGCGCCAACGGAAGCAGGACAGATCCTGCACCTTTGCACGCATTTCCGGATCACGGTCCACATTGATGGACGTCAGCGGCGTGCGCTCGCTCTCGTTTTTGCAGTGCGGGCATTCGATTTTCACCGTTTTTGCCAATGCTTTCCCCTCCTTTCTCCCTATCCGCCGGCTGCGTGCAGCATGCGTGCAATCAGTCCGCTATCCAGATCCATCGCAAGCACCGGGTCGTGCAGCGCAAGCCGCACGACGTACACCACGACCATCAGACCGCACAGCACAGCGACAAACGCCAGCTCCCGCCGGGTGCTGCCAAGCAGCGGCCGCCTGCCGAACAGCAGGTACAGCAGCGCGGGCGGCACGACAAGCACCAGCGGGTGAAAATGCATGGCATACCGCACGTTTCCGAGCAATCCTTCGCCGTAAATCGACGGCTCATACGGCGGAAGCATGGGGGCGGGGTCGCCGAACAGCAGCCCGAAACAGGCGCGCGTCATGCCGCAGCCCGGACACGGAATGCCGGTCAGATACCGGATTGGGCAGCCGATGCCGCTGACAAGCAGCGCAGCGCACACGATCAGAAAAATCAGCACGCCGCACGCCAGCAGATGGGGTTTTGGTTTCATAATTCTTATTTGCCGTTTTTCATACGCTCGGCACGGAACTCAAGGAATTCGTCATACGTGCATTCCTTGTCGAGTACACCGTCCTCACGCAGTTCAATGATACGGTTTGCAATGGTTTGCATGAACTCATGGTCGTGCGACGCGAACAGGACATTGCCCTTGAAGTCACGCACGCCGTTGTTGACCGCCGTGATGGATTCCAAATCCAGATGGTTGGTCGGCTGATCGATGACGAGCACGTTCGAGCCGAACAGCATCATGCGGGACAGCATCATACGCACCTTTTCACCGCCCGACAGCACGTTGACCGGCTTGTACACATCGTTGCCCGAGAACAGCATGCGGCCAAGGAAGCCGCGCAGCGTGGATTCCAGCGTGTCAGTGCGGGAATACGGCGCAAGCCAGTCAAGCATGTTTTCGGTGTGACCCTCAAAGAAGGCATTGTTGTCCTTCGGGAAGTACGACTGCGAGGTGGACACGCCCCACTTGAAGGTGCCCTCGTCCGGCTCCATCTCGCCCATCAGAATCTGGAACAGGCAGGTCGCGGCACGCTCGTTCTCCGCAATGAAGCCGATCTTGTCGCCCTTTTTGACGATGAACGAGACATTGTTCAGCAGCTTTTCGCCGTTGATTGTCTTGGAAATGCCGCTGACCTCCAGGATATCCTTACCGGCCTCACGATCCATCGTAAAGCCCACCCACGGATACCGGCGGGACGATGCGGGCATCTCCTCGACGGTCAGCTTGTCGATCAGCTTGCGGCGGCTGGTCGCCTGACGGGACTTGGACTTGTTCGCCGAGAAACGCTGGATAAAGGTCTGAAGTTCCTTAATCTTCTCCTCGTTCTTGCGGTTCTGGTCGCGGATCATACGCTGCACGAGCTGCGAGGACTCGTACCAGAATTCATAGTTGCCGACATAGAGCTTGACCTTGCCGTAGTCGATATCGACGATGTGGGTGCAGACGTTGTTGAGGAAATGACGGTCATGCGATACGACGATGACAGTGCCGGGAAACTCCATCAGGAAATCCTCCAGCCAGTGAATCGCGTCCACGTCCAGATGGTTGGTCGGCTCGTCGAGCAGCAGGATATCCGGATGACCGAACAATGCCTGTGCCAGCAGGATCTTGACCTTGTCGGTGTCCTGCATCGAGCTCATCGGACGGTACAGCGATGCATCACCGTCAATGCCTAGACCCTCCAGCAGCTGCGCAGCCTCGGTATCGGCGTTCCAGCCATCCATCTCGGCGAACTCGGCTTCGAGGTCGGCGGCGCGGTTGCCGTCCTCCTCGGTGAAGGGGTCCTTGGCGTACAGAACTTCTTTTTCCTTGATGATCTCATACAGGCGCGGGTTGC
Source organism: Butyricicoccus sp. (assembly GCA_051868095.1). GTDB lineage: Bacteria > Bacillota > Clostridia > Oscillospirales > Butyricicoccaceae > Butyricicoccus_B. The sequence continues at coordinate 7,320 of JBJDZO010000183.1, forward strand.
CCTGAATGATGGTGTCGAGCACGGTGAAATCATCGAACGCGAAGTGGTCCTGCTTGAGCACCGACATGCGGGTGCCCGGCTTAATGGATACGTCGCCGGTCGAGGAATCCATTTGTCCGGACAGGATCTTGAGGAAGGTGGATTTGCCGGCGCCGTTTGCGCCGATGACGCCATAGCAGTTGCCCTCGGTGAACTTGAGGTTGACATCCTTGAACAGGGATTCCCCGGTAAAGTTTACGCTGACGTTGGAAACGGTAATCATATTGCCTCCAGTGAATAAAAATTTTCAATCTTCTTTATTATAGCATAAATCATGCATGCTGTCATGTATCTTTTGTGTCTGGCATATTTTTGTGCGCTTTGCTTGAAAAACCGCACGCCACGGACTATACTATAAACAAATCAACCCATTTTCGCACAGGGCGTCCCCCGCCCCGCATGCAAAGGAGGAGTTTTCCCATGCGTGAACTGATGGACATCATCCAATCCCGCCGTTCCACCCGTGCGTTTGTACCCGGCAAGCTGCCGCCGCGCGAGCAGATTGAGCAACTGATTTTAGCCGCCCAGTGGGCGCCAAGCGGCATGAGCAAGCAGCTCTGGCACTTCTCGGTGATCTACAATGCTGAAAAGTCTCTCGCGCTTGCCAAGACCGTCGCAAAAGCCGGAAACCGCGGCCCGGATTATAATTTTTACAACGCGCCGGTCAACATCATCGTTTCCTACCAGCGCGATGAAATCCACGCCTTTCTCGATGGCTCGGCCGCCATGCAGAACATCCTGCTGACCGCGGAATCTCTTGGACTTGGCTCGTGCTGGATCAATCAGGTGCGCGACACCTGCGACGACCCCGAAGTACGCGCTCTGCTGACCGCTTACGGCGTGCCCGAAGATCATATGGTCATCTGCTCGGCCGCAATCGGCTACACCGCCAAGGAAACCCCGGCCAAACCTCGCAAAGACGGCACGGTTACTTTCATCGACTGACAAGGAGGGACAAGCATGACCCCGGAAATCGAAAAACTGAAGGAATGGATCGCCGGCTCGGACAACATCGTCTTTTTCGGCGGCGCGGGCGTATCCACCGAGAGCGGCATCCCGGATTTCCGTTCGGTGGACGGTCTGTACAACCAGAAATACGACTGGCCGCCCGAAACCATCCTGTCACACACTTTTTTCATGCGCCAGACCAGAGAGTTTTACCGGTTCTACCGGGATAAAATGCTTTGTCTGGACGCAAAACCCAACGCTGCACATTTGAAGCTCGCGGAACTGGAGAAGCAGGGCAAGCTGCGCGCGGTCGTCACCCAGAACATCGACGGCCTGCATCAGGCCGCCGGTTCCAAGGAAGTCCTTGAACTGCATGGCTCGGTGCTGCGCAATTTCTGTATGCGCTGCCACCGCTCCTTTACCGCGCAGGACATTCTGGACAGCGACGGCATCCCGACCTGTCCCTGCGGCGGCACGATCAAGCCCGATGTTGTGCTTTATGAGGAGGGTCTGGACAATCACACGATCAACGCCAGCGTGGACTACATCTCCCGCGCCGATATTCTCATCATTGGCGGCACATCGCTCGCTGTCTACCCCGCCGCCGGTCTGATCGACTACTACCGCGGCCACAAGCTTGTGCTCATCAACAAGAGCGCGACTCCGGCCGACCGCCGCGCCGATCTGGTCATCCATGCGCCCATCGGTGAGGTGCTTTCGCAGGTTTAATCCCCCAGAAACAGCCAAAGGCGGCTGACCCCAAAGGGTCAGTCGCCTTTTTTCGTGCTCCATGCCGTAAGAATGACAGCAATCACACAGGTAATCGCTTCCGCGCACAGCACAGCCGCGAAAATAGCCTGTCCGCCAAAGAGTGCCGGCAGCACCATCGCGAGCGCGACCGGCAGTGCCACGCCGCGCAGAATCATAATAACAAGCGCCGGGCCGGGACGCACCACAGCCTGCAAATAGGTGGTCAGGAACAGATTGACGCCGAGCGGCACAAACGCCGGAAAATACATCCGGATTGCCGGGATAGACAGTGCAAGCAGGTCATCACTGAGCGCGACAAACAGAGCGGTCATGGAGATCGGCAGCAGCACTGCGCAGGCAACCGCCAGTGCGCCGAGCACCAGCACGGTCGCCAGTCCCATACGCTGCACCGCACGTACCCGTCCCGGCTGCTCCGCGCCGAAGTTCGCCGCCATGATCGGCTGCGCCGCTTGTCCGGTGCCGTTGAACAGCGACTGCATGACAAGCGCATAGTTGGCGACCACGCCGTAAGCCACTACGCCGAGATGTCCCAGATACCGCAGAATCTGCCGGTTGAATGTGAACGTAATCAGTCCGGTTGCCGCTTCGATGAAAAACGACGGCGCGCCCGCCGCGACAATCTCCCCCGCTGTGCGCAGCTGCGCCGCACGCCGGGAAAAATGCAGCCCGTTCTGCGGCGTGCGCAGATGGGTCAGCAGGACAAGCACGGTCAGCGTATTGCCCATCACCGTTGCGGCTGCGCCGCCGGTCAGGCCGAGCTTCATCGGAAAGATGAAAATATAGTCGAGTACAATGTTGACCGCCGAGCCGGACAACACGGCTGCCATCGCGCGTTTAGGGTCGCGGTCGTTGCGGACAAATGTCTGTAAAAAGGTTGAAAACACGAACACCGGCGTGCCCGCAACCACAAAAATCGCGTATTTCATCACCATAGCAAGGTTGGTTTCATCCGCGCCGAGCGCATAGCACAGCGGTCGGAAGCCTGCAAACCCTAAAACGGTCAAAAGGACAGCGGCCAGAACGGCCAGCAGTACCGCCGTGGACCATACGCTCTGCGCCCGCTGCTCGTCCTCACTGCCCCGTGCGACCGAGTACAATACACCGCCGCCCACGCCGAACAGCATGCCGCACGCGAATAAAATCGCAAACAGCGGCAGCACCAGATTGAGCGCCGCGAGTGCCTCCGCACCGCAGCCGCGCCCGATCATAATCGTATCCGCAAGAATGTAGATCGAGGTGACGAGCGATGCGCTGATCGATGGTGTCAGATATTTGATATATAGACTGCGCGGTGTATCGCGCAGCAAATCAAGTGATTTCGCCATAATTATTGTTTTTCCTTTACCCATCCCATTCAGGAGGTTTTTTATGGATTTAATCGAAATTTTTTCACAGGCAATTGACTACAACGCGGGCGACCCGCGCCGTGTCCAGCACCTGACCAAGGTATGGGCATTTTCCCGCATGCTGGCACAGGCCGAAGGGTTATCCGGTGCCGCGCTCGAAATGCTGGAAGCCGCCGCCATCCTGCACGACATCGGCATTCACGAAGCCGAACGCAAGCACGGCAGCAGCGCCGGGCCGTATCAGGAGCAGGAAGGCCCTGCGGTTGCCCGGCCGATGCTTGAAGCGGCAGGTGCGTCCGCCGAAACGGCTGAGCACGTGTGCTTTCTGATCGCACATCACCATTCCCCCTCCGCTTCGGACGCGCTTGATTTCCGCATCCTGCTCGAAGCCGATTTTCTGGTCAACGCCTATGAGGATGCACTGCCTGTGGAAGCCTGCCGCACCGCCGGTGAGCATCTGTTCCGCACGCCGACCGGCAAGCAATATTTGCAGGCGCTTTATCTTGCGCCGCCTTATTCCCCCGCGAGATAATCGAGCAGCATATGTGCCAGCACCGGAATGCTGTCTAACCGCCAACGTTCATCGGGCGAATGACAGCCTTCAATTTCCATGCCGAGACAAACACAGTCCATCCCCGGATTCTTCTCCAGGAAGAACGACGGTTCCAGTCCGACATGCTGGGCAATCACCTGCGCGTCTTCTCCAGTTTGCCCCTTGTACAGCGCCGCCATACGCCGCACAAGTTCGCTTTCCGGCTTCGCCGGCCATTCCGGGTAGCGCGAACGAACCACACCCGCAAACCCGCACAGATTCGCCACCAGCATATGACTCTGGTGCAGCGCATATTCGGCTTGCTTGTCCATAAACCGGATCATCGCATCCAGATACAGCACGTCATTTTCCTCATACACTTGCCCCAGATTGGACGAATCACTGACCGTGCCCGGCAGTTCGGGATGCATCGCGTACACACCGTCCGCAAAGCCGCCGAGCAGCGTCAGAAAACCCGAGGTTACGCTGCCTGCCCACACCCGCTCAGGATGTTCGCAGGGCTCTACTTCCAGCTTACCGAATGGGTCGGTTTCCTGATGCCGCGCCGCAATTTCCCCGGCAATCTCCTGCACCGCTGCGTCAATCGACACCGCGCTGACGATGCGCGCTGTGCAGCGATATGGGATCGCGTTGAACGCCTCGCCGCCCGTAAACGATGCGATGGCAAACGGGGTTTTCGTTTGCAGACGGCGCAGCACCTCGCCCATCAGTATGATTGTGTTTGCGCGTTTTTTGTCAATATCGAAGCCCGAATGCCCGCCTGTAAAGCCGGACAATGTAATTTCATACGACTTTCCCGCC
>JBJDZO010000184.1:0-2641 GCA_051868095.1 Butyricicoccus sp.
GAGCGCATCATCCGGTGGACCTCTATCCCGTTTGCGATTTGCTGCCTCGTGCTGGTTATCAGCCGTTTCCTTCCGGCTGAAAGCTATAAGGGCCTGCGGCATATCCGCTGGATGACTGCGCTGTTTTTCTGCGGCTTTCTGTCCCACTTCTATCTGTCGCTGATGTCCTCGGGTGCGTATTATGAACGCATGAAGTTCATCGGTCTGCTCAACGTCCTGTTCCATACCGCGGTTTACATACTGCTGTATGTGGGCACCGACTCGCTGCGCAAGTCCATCGCCATCGGCAGCGGCATATTCGGTGTACTCGGCATCGTCAACCACTATGTCTGGCTGTTCCGCGGCACCCCGCTCGGCATTGAGGATATCACCTCCATCCGCACCGCAGCAGGCGTGGCCGGCAACTACGACTACACCCCGGACCGTTACATCATTCTGCTCGGTCTGCTGCTCCTGCTGTGGACGGTTACCCTGTACCGTCTGGGCGGCGATGAGTATGCCCGTGGCCGCCGCATCCACTTCAAGCAGGGCATGGCGCTCGCTTCGGTTGCGCTGTTTGCCTGCCTTCCGTTTGTTGGCTACGGTGATTACTACAAGAACAACTCCAACGCCTTCAACTACGATCTGTACTTTGCCAGCACGCTGGCGACCCTGTGCCAAAAGAGCGGCGTGGACATTCCGGAATACTACTCGGCCAAGGCGGTGGAAACCATCGCAAACGAGTCGGCCGCGGCCCGCGCCGAGCGTGAGCAGGACACCGCGGGCGGCGTACAGCCCAATATCATCGCCATTATGAGCGAATCTTATGGCGACCTGCGCGTGCTCGGTGACTTTGAGACCAACATTCCGGTCACTCCGTTCATGGACTCGCTCAAGGAAAACGACAACGCGGTTACCGGCTATGTGTATGCGTCGATTTTCGGCTCTAAGACCGCGAACTCGGAGTTTGAGTTCCTGTCGAGCGACTCCATTTTGTACATCCCGGACACCATGGTGTACCTGCATTACTTTGACGACGTTGCCGAAAACGGCTATGATTCGCTGGTTTCGGTGCTGAAGGAGCAGGGCTATTCCACCTCGGCGATGCATCCGTATTTGCGCGCGGGCTGGAACCGTCCGGCGGTGTACTCCAAGATGGGCTTTGACGAAACCATGTTCCTCGAGGACATGAAAAACGTCGGTTACTACCGTCAGTATCCGTCTGACGCTTATAATTTCGACCTCATCCGGCAGCGTTTTGAGAACAAGGAGGACGGCGAGAAGCTGTTCCTGTTCGACATCACGATGCAGAACCACGGCGGCTACGAGGGCGAGGGCAACGGCTACGAGCAGACGGTTTCGATCGTCGGTCAGGAGGGCAACTTCCCGAAGGCCGAGATGTTCCTGTCCGAGCAGCACGAAAGCGACCGTGCGCTGGAGGAACTGATTACATACTTCGCCAATTACGACGAGCCAACGGTTATTGTATTCTTCGGTGACCACCAGCCCAAGCTGGATGACGAGTTTTACTCGTGGGTCAATCCGGCGCTGTCGTCCGACCCGGTCGAGCGCATGAAGAAATACCAGGTGCCCTTCTTCATCTGGGCAAACTATGACATTAAGGCGGAGACCGACGTACACACCAGCATCAACTATCTCGCGCCCAAGCTGCTTGACACCCTCGGCATGCAGATGAGCCCCTATCAGAGCCACCTGCTCGAGCAGAGTGAGACCTGGCCGGTCATCTCGGCCAAGGGCATCTTCGACTGCAACGGCGTATATCATGTGCCGTCTGAAGCGATTGAAAATTCGGGCATGCTGCGCAATTATCAGGATCTGACCATCAACCATACGGTCGATTCCAAGAACACGCTGCACAGCTTCTTCTCCCTGACCGGCGGCACAGCCGCTGCCGCGGTTCAGGAAACTACCGCAACGGAGGAATAACATCATGGCAGTTTTCACCGACACCAAAACCTATCACACCAAAGCTCATATGGGCATGATTGACATCACCGGGGACTTTCAGGATGCCGTCACCCGCGCCTGCAAGGAAAAGGGCATTTCGTCCGGCATCATCACCGGGTTTACCACCGGCGGTGTCGCCGGCCTGACCACGCTTGAGTTCGAGCCGGGCATGGTGCATCACGACCTCAAGGCCGCGATGGATGTGTTCTCGCCCTACACCGACGAGACCGGCCGCGTCATCCACTACCGCCACCACGAGACCTGGCACGACGACAACGGCTCGTCCCACATCAAGGCCGCGCTGCTCAGCCCGTTCATCACCATCCCGTTTGTGAACGGCAAGATCACCATCGGCCCGTGGCAGAACCTGACCCTCATCGAGTGCGACACGAGAAACCGTGTCCGCGACGTAGTTTTTCAGGTCATGGGAGAATAAAAGAAACGGCGCATTGCAGAATTGCTCTGTAATGCGCCGTTGTTTCTTCCGATGTCGAAAAAGTATACCCCTCCAACTCATTTCCTTCCGAAAAGTACACCTGATAAAATCAGAAGGATACCAACTGCAAAAAATATGCCCGCAATGATTTTTTGTAATCGTATCATAAGTCTCACTTTAAGTCAAAAAAATCTGCTCCGAAACCATCGTTCCCTGTGTCCCCCGAGGGCGACCCTCTGGAGATTTACACCGACCGTG
>JBJDZO010000185.1:0-6929 GCA_051868095.1 Butyricicoccus sp.
GATGAAATCATGCAGCTTTCCGACCGCATTGTGGTCATGAACGGCGGCATGGTCATGGGCACGCTCAACGCTGAGGACGCGACGCGCGAAAAGCTTGGCCTTATGATGGCCGGTGTGCGGGATATCATGCTGATGCTCGACCCGGTCGCGGAAAACCGCGTCGGTTAAAGCGTCAGCATCTCCAGAAAAGCACGGGCAAAGGGCGACAGCGTATCCCCTCGCCGGGTGATGATAGCCAGCCGGGCATCGACCGCCGGAGCCTGAATCGGACGGCTGACCAGATTGCCGCCGCCGAGCGGGGTACGGGACGAGGTCAGCGGGACAATGGCCACGCCAAGCCCCGCAGCCGCCCAGCCGAGCGAAGAAACCAGATCATCGTTTTCGCACAGGATGTTCGGCACAACGCCGGCCTGCCGGAAGGCGCTGACCAGCAAATCATGGTAGCGGCGGTGCAGGATGAGCGGAAACGCAGCCAGCGCACCGAGCGGAAGCGGTTCGGTATCCGGCAGCTCGCCGAGCATGTGCTCCGGCCCGATGGCGACAAACGGGTCCTGTTGATGTTTGCCAAGCCGCAGCATATCCTCCCGAAACGGGCGGACCTCATACAGCGTGTGATCGAATGGCTCACGGATGATGCCGAGTTCGAGGATGCCGCTGCCGAGCAGCTCCATGATGCGCATGCTGCTGCCCTCCCAAAGCTGAAAGTCCGCGCCGGGAAAGCGGCGCAAAAAAGCGGCGGCGCAGTCGGGCAGGATGTGGTGACAGACGCTCGTGACCGCGCCGACGTGTACCGAACCGCGCTGGATGTCGCCAAGCTGCTGTACCTCCCGGGCGGCGGCGGCGGTCAGCGCGAGAATCTGCACCGCGCGGTCGCGCAGGGCCTCCCCGGCCGGGGTAATGAGAAGATTGTGTTTGTCGCGGCGGAACAGTTCTGTTTTCAGCTCGTCCTCGAGCAAACGCAGCTGCGCGGACAGCGGCGGCTGTGAGATATTCAGTTCGCGCGCCGCGGCGGTGATGTGCCCGGTACGGGCAATGGCAAGAAAATATTCGAGCTGTTTGAGGGTCATAACAAGGCTCCTTGAAACGGAAAGGTGTGAAAATATTATGAATCTGGGCTTTATCGGCCTTGGCGTCATGGGCGGCGCCATGGCGAAAAATCTGCTGGCCGCCGGCCATGCACTGCGGGTATTCGACCCGGCTCCGGGCGCAGCACAAGCGCTGGCGGAAGCGGGTGCGGCCGCGTGCAGCAGTGCGGCGGAAGCGGCACAGGGCAGCCGGGTGGTGTTCCTGTCGCTGCCGAATGACGCGATTGTCGGCAAGGTGCTGGGCGAGGCGCTGAAGGGTCTTGCGCCGGACAGCTATGTGGTGGATTTCAGCAGTGTTTCACCTGCCGCAGCGGCGCGTTTCGCGGACACGGCGCGGGAAAAAGGCGTCACCTACGTGGACGCACCGGTTTCAGGCGGCCAGAAGGGCGCGCAGAATGGTACACTGACCATCATGGCCGGGTGCAACGAAGGCGATTTCGCGGCGCTCGAGCCGGTGCTGCGCACGGTAGGCAAGAAGCTGTTCTGCTTGGGCGCGGCCGGGCGCGGCGCAGCGATTAAGATGGTCAACAATCTGCTGCTTGGCTGCAACATGGCGGCGCTCGCGGAAGCGCTGGTGCTTGGCCGTCGGTATGGCCTTCCGGCCGAAACCATGCGTGATGTGATCGGTGTCAGCTCGGGCCGCAGCTATGCGTTCGAGGCCAAGCTGGAACCGTTCATCCTCGCGGGCAAGTATGACGGCGGCTTTGCGGTCGATTTGCAGCGCAAGGATCTCGGCCTTGCCATGGATGCCGCCCGCGAAGCAGCCATGCCTCTGCCGGTCACCGCCGCCGCGGTGCAGGTTTATGAGACCGCACGCGCCGCCGGGCTGGGACGCAAGGACATCTCCTCGCTTGTTACGGTCTGGGAAGACCTGACCGGCGCGAAGGTTACAGAATAACGTAAATTTCAGAATTTTATAGATAGAAAGGTCTGTTTTTCATGAGCAAGCTCCTGATTGCAAACATCGGCACCATCGCCACCGGCGATATCGCGGCGCCCATCGCCATGGGCAGCGAAATCCTGATTGAGGACGGCCTCATTTCCGCCATTGGCGCGGGTGAGCTGGCCGCCGCCCATCCGGACGCCAAGGTGATCGATGCACATGGCACAACGGTGACGCCTGGCCTGTTTGATTCGCACTGCCACGTGTCCTGCGGCGACTACGGCACCCGGCAAAAGACGCAGGGCTTTATTGAGTCGGCGCTGCACGGCGGCGTAACCTCGATCATCTCGGCGGGCGAATGCCATTACCCCGGCCGTCCGAAGGATCCAGCAGGCACCAAGGCGCTGGCCATTCTGTCGAGCAAGGCGTTCTACAACGCGCCTCCGGCGGGTGTCAAGGTACACGGCGGTGCGCTGATTCTGGAAAAGGGTCTGACCGAAGACGATTTCGCCGAGATGCACCGCGAAGGCGTATGGCTGGTCGGTGAGATTGGCCTTGGTTCGGTCAAGAAGCCGGAGGATGCGGCGCCGATGGTGGAATGGGCGCACAAGTACGGCTTTAAGGTGCAGATGCACACCGGCGGCACATCCATCCCGGGCAGCTCGACCGTCACCGCAGCCGACGTCATGGCGACGGGGCCGGACGTGGTTTCCCATCTGAACGGCGGCCCAACCGCGATTTCGCTCGAGGAAGTCGATAAGATCATGGACGAGACCGACTTCGCGCTGGAAATCGTGCAGTGCGGCAACCCGCGTGTCGCCGACTATGTCGCCCGCCGCGCCACCGAAAAGGGACAGCTTGGCCGTCTGATCTACGGCAACGATTCACCGTCCGGCAGCGGTATCATGCCGCTCGGCATCCTGCGCAATATGTGCATGACCGCATCAGTATCCGATGTTGCGCCCGAAGTCACCGTCTGCATGGCGGCCGGCAACACGGCACGTGTGTATGGTCTCAACACCGGCATTATCGCCCCGGGCCGCGAAGCCGACCTGATCCTGATGGACGCGCCGATGGGCTCGGTGGCGGACGATGCGCTGGGCGCGATTGCGGCGGGCGACATCCCGGGCATCAGCATGGTGCTCATCAACGGCGAAGTCAAGGTCAAGAAGAGCCGCAACACCCCGCCGGCCAAGCGTCAGGCAACGATGTAAAAAACACTGGTTTCATATTTTAGGAGGGAATCATCATGGCAGCAAAAATGCCCGAAATCCGTAAGATTGTCACGAATGTAGAAGAAGTCCGTTACGAAGGCTTTGCCCCGGTGGAAAAGCCGATTCATAAGTGCTCGGTGGCGGCAGTCATCAAGAATCCCTTTGCCGGTCAGTATGTGGAGGATCTCAGCGAGCTGTCCGACATCGGTGAGTATCTTGGCGGCTATCTGAGCGAACTGGCCGTCAAGGCGCTGGGCGGTGCTCCGGTAGAGAGCTACGGCAAGGGCGCAATCTGCGGCATGAACGGCGAACTGGAGCACTGCGGCGCCATCCTGCATCCGCAGCTCGGCAAGCCGATGCGTGCGGCAATCGGCGGCGGCAAGGCAATCATCCCGTCCGCAAAGAAGGCCGGCGGCCCGGGCACCTCGCTCGATGTGCCGCTGCACTACAAAGACGCCTGCTTTGTTCGTTCCCACTATGACGCTATGGAAGTACGCATCCCGGATGCGCCGAAGGCCGACGAAATTGTGGTTGCGCTGGTCTTCACCGATGGCGGTCGTCCGCATCCGCGCATTGGCGGCCTGAAGAAGGAAGAGGCCAAGTGCGAGGACGGCCAGAGATAAAGCCCCCCTTACTCACGCGGCCCGGAGCTGCTTTGCAGCGGCTTCGGGCTGCATTTTTCCACCGTAGGGAAGTGACGCTATGAAAAAACAAACGCTGGGCATCGGACTGGCGGTTCTGGTGTTTGCCGCGCTGCTGTGCGCACCGGTTCCGGAGGGCCTGTCAGGCGAAGGCATGCGCTGTCTGGCGCTGTTCGCGGCCGTGTTCATTCTGTACCTGTTCGAAGCCATCCATGCGGCCATTGTCAGCCTGATGATCGTGCCGCTGCTGGTCGTCTGCCGGGTGACCAATATTTCCACCGCGCTGTCCGGCTTTTCTTCGACCTCCACGTATCTGATCGTCGGCTCATTCATTCTCGCGCAGGCGGTCATCCAGTCGCGGCTGGGCAGCCGCATTACATATGGCATTCTGCTGCTCGTGGGCACGAGTGCGCGGGCGATTACGCTCGGCATTCTGCTGGTGAACATCGTGCTGGCGTTCATGATTCCGTCCTCCACCGCACGCACCGCCATGATGCTGCCCATCTGCCTGAGCATTGCGCGGGAATTTACCGGCACCGACCGGCGCACCCGGTTTGGCGCCAATCTGATGATGACGCTGTGCGTGACCAACTCGACGATCAGCGCAGGCATTTTGACCGCCACAATTTCCAACCCCATGGCGGCCGATTATATTGTCAGCCACGGCGGACGCACGGTCGGATTTGCGGGCTGGATGCTGTGGGGCATGCCGCCGGCGCTGCTGATGACGCTGCTCTCCTGGGCGCTGATTCAGCTTCTGTTCCGTCCCGAGCAGAAGGAGCTTGCCGGCGGGCGCGCCTTTATCCGCCGCCAGCTGGATGCGCTCGGGCCGGTCAGCCGGGATGAGCGCGTGAGCATGCTCATTTTTGGTGTGACCGTACTGCTCTGGATGTTCGGAGAGCATCTGGGCATCGATTCGGCGGCCGCGTGCCTGCTCGGCGCATGCGCACTGTGCCTGCCGGGTGTCGGCGTGCTCACTTGGAACGACTGCAAGGACTGCATTTCGCTCAGTGTGGTTTTCATCTGTTCCGGCGGCATCAGTCTGGGCGCGGCCATGAGCGCAACCGGCGCGGCAAGCTGGATTGCCGAACGCATTTTCAACCTGCTGCATTTAAACGCCTTGCCGCTCGCGGCGGTGATTGTCGTGCTGATTGTGGTCGTACAGTTTTTGCACGTGCTGTTTGTCGGCACTGCGACCATGGCCAACGTCTTTTTCCCGATTCTGGCCGGTTTGGCCGCGGTTGCGGGCGTTTCGGCCGAACAATTCATCCTGCCGGCCGCGATTATGATCGGCGGTTATCCAGTGCTCATGTTCTTCAATACCACGCCGAGCATCCTGTGCTACGATACCGGTCAGGTAACAGCCGGGGATTTCCCGCGGCTGGGTCTGCTGATTTCGGCGGCGGCGTGCGTGGTGTACGCGGGCTGTGTGCTGTGGTATTGGCCGCTGACCGGGCTGCTCTGAACCCCATTCCGGCGCATGAAACATGCGCCGGAATTTTTTTATCCCATCAGCCGTCCAGCAGAATGCCCAGACGGCGCAGCGCGTCCAGCACATGCTCCATCGCGGCCTCATCCGGGCAGACGATGGTGTGCAGATGGACCTGTCCCGAGGAAATCGCGCTGAGCAGCTGAGCATGCTCCGTGTCACAGCGGGCGATGAAGTCCTCCACATCGCGGCGGCAGGTCAGATGCATGGAGCCGGACAGAGCACCGTAAAGCGGATGGTCGATGCTCACATCGAGCAGGCTGCCGCCATTGTCCACAATGGCATACAGCTCGTCCGGCATCTGCGCCGTGGTGTGGCGGCACGCAATCGTGCGGCGCAGACCGTTTACCCATGCGGCCTTTCCCATCTGATAGCCACGCGGGGTGGAGACAATGTCCTCCCCGGCCGCACGCAGCAGCGCAATATCGCTGACGATGACCTGCCGGGTGACACCGAGCTGATCGGCCAGCGCAGCGGCAGTCACCGGATTGCCCTGTGCGCCGTGCAGCAGGAGCAGGATGCGTTCTCTGCGTTCGTGCATTTTGGTTCCTCCTTTCCGAAAGAAAAAGGCGCCGTATTGCATGCAATACGGCGCCATTACCTGCTTTTATTATATCAGCAGGATAATTTCCGCGCAAGGCGGCGTCGGTCGATTCAGCGTTTTTCCGACTTTTGCAAAGAATCTTTGGATATGATTTGGTCAAGATGCCCGCCGATGGCCGCATAGTCGGCGCAGGTCATCGTATATTCAACCGGTGCGACGGTTGCGGGTGTGGGCACCCAGGTAAATGCGTGGTCGGTAACCTGTCCGGCGTCCACCATAAAATTGATGCCGCCGCCCGGCAGGACAAAGGCGGGTGCGCCGCCGATCGTCAGCACAGCCTTGCCCGCGTGAACCGCTTCGGTCAGCTTGAGCGGGCGGGTGCATACGCCGCCGCGCGCCGAACCGCCCGCGCCGCCCGTGTAAATCACCGAACAGCGGGAGTCCTCACAGTTGGCGCGGATCGCGTCCGCGAGGGCAATGGCCTTTTCGGTGAGCGGGATTTCCTCAGCCGTGCCGTCTGCGCCGAGCGTGAACAGCGCACGCACGCCGCCGGTCGTATCGGTGACGAAAATCGTCATACCCGGGCGAGCAATTGTCATGTCCGCGCCCTGAATGATATCGCGCGGCGCAGCGATGGTGGTGCCGCCGATGCCGTCGCCCGGCTCGCCAAAATACCGGCCACGCGAGCTTTTTGTGGCATTTACCAGCACACCGCTCCACGTTTTGCCGACCTCTGCACCGGCCAGATGCTCGGAAAACAGGCCGATGACATGGTGGTCGATGACGATTACTTCGTCTGCGGTGTCCTTCATCTGCCGGGCGAACAGGCCGACCGTAGCACTGCCGCAGCCGACGCGCATTTTTTCCTCGGTCTTGCCGTTGATGACCGGCGGCTGACCGAGCTGCACGGTCAAGCGGGTGTGGCGGCCAATGGTGAGGTCAGCAGCTTCGCCGTTTGCCAGCTCGACAATGGTACGCGCCACCAAAAAACCGTCCTTGCCGGTCAGACGGTCGGCGCCGCCGATTTGCAGCATTTTGGAGCCATATTCCTCGGTGGCGACCATGCCGACCGC
>JBJDZO010000185.1:7029-11642 GCA_051868095.1 Butyricicoccus sp.
CCCTCCGGGACTTCCGGTTTTTCAATCGCGTGGAACGGGCACACGCGCACGCACACGCCGCATTCGGCGCAGCCGCCCTGTACGGTGGCATGGTGGTCGGTCAGCCGCAGGACCTTGAGCGGACAGCTGTGTACACACAGGCCGCAGCCGCGGCAGCGGTTGTTGATCTGGATCATGGTACTTCCTCCTCAAATCGAAAAAGCCCGGGACGCCTTGGCGCCCCGGGCTGCTTTGACCGGTTTCTTGTTTCCTATTATACCGATGTGCGGGGCGAAATCAAGGGTGCGGCGCACGCTTTGTAGCCTTGCCCGGAAAACCGCGAAATCCACGCGCAAAAGTTGTAAATAACGCATAATATCGTGTAAAAACAATATATTTCGGGGTATATTATGGTGAATATACATCATTTGCAATAACTTTCCGCAGCGCGGAAAAGCCGGATTTGTCGGGAACGCTGAAATCGGTCTGCGACCATCAAAAAGTTGTTGACGGGGCAGACAGGCCGGTGCTATGATGGGCGCAGAAAAGCAAAGGCGCTGTCTGCTGCGGAATCTCAAAACCGCACGACAGCGCCTTTTCTGCTGATATGAAAGGGGAATCCGGATATGGCGGAATTTTATTATCCACGGTCGGTGCAGGAAACGCTGGCGCTTCTGTACCGCACGCGCCGTGACCACTGCGTGATTGCGGGCGGCACCGATGCAGTCGTGCAGATGAGCGAAGGCCGCCGGAAAGCCGGAACCCTCATCAGCATCAGCCAGTTGACCGCGCTGCATGGCATCCGCGCCACGGCAGACGTGCTGGAAATCGGTGCCGCAACCACCTTCGCTGAGCTGACCCGCAGCCCGCTGGCCGCGCAGGAGCTTCCGGCTTTGTATGAGGCCGCCGCCCATGTCGGTTCCCCGCAGATTCGTGCCCGCGGCACGTTCGGCGGCAATGTGGCGAATGCTTCGGTCGCGGGCGACACCATTGGTGCGCTGCTGACGCTGGGCGCATGGGTAGAAGTGCAGAGCGTGCGGGGCGTGCGGCGCATGCCGCTGCGCAGCTTCTTCCGCGCCAATGGCTCGACCGCCCTCGCGCCCGATGAACTGATTACCGTGTTTCGCATCCCGCGGCCCGGCCCATCCTCGGCCAGCTTTTTCTGGAAGCTCGGCAAACGTAACGCGCTCGCCATTGCGGAAATCGGCGGCTCGGCGGCGGTCTGCTGGGATGACCGGCAGCGCATCACACACGCGGCGCTGCGCGGCGGCGCACTCGCCCGCCTCCCGCTGGAGTTTACCGCCGCACAGGAATTTCTATGCGGCCAGCCGATGGCACAGGAAACCTTTGAACAGGTCATGCCGCTGCTGCACGACGCCGTATACGAAAGCATCAAGCACCGGCCTCTCGAGGTCGGCTACAAAAAGGAAAGCGTCAAGGGTGTGTTCCACACGGTATTTGGCGAATTGATGCGCCAGTTTGAACGGAAGGAGGCCATGCGCAATGTCGCAGATTACAATTACATGCACGGTGAACGGGGAGAAAGTGACCGCGCAGACTGCCGCGAACCGGCGGTTGGTTGACTTCCTCCGGGAAGATCTGGGACTGACCGGCGTGAAGGAAGGCTGCGGCGAAGGCGAATGCGGCGCGTGCACCGTGCTGCTCGACGGCGAAGCGGTGACCTCGTGCACGGTCATGGCCGGACAGGTGCAGGGCAGCGAAATCATTACGGTCGAAGGTCTGGCCAATCCGGACGGCACGCCGGGCATCTTGCAGCAGGCGTTTCTCGAGGTCGGCGCGGTGCAGTGCGGCTTCTGTACGCCGGGCATGCTGCTGAGCGCCAAGGCGCTGCTGTCCCGCATCCCGCACCCGACCGAGGACGAGATAAAGCAGGCGATTTCGGGCAATCTGTGCCGCTGCACCGGGTATGCCAAGATTGTGCGTGCCATCCAGATCGCCGCCGAACGGGGGGCTGGCGATGAATAAATACGCAGTCGTTGGAGAAAGCGTCATCAAAAAGGACGCACTGGACAAGGTGCTGGGACGGGCACAATTCGCGGCTGACCTGCGGTTTGAAGGCGGCCTGTGGGGCGCGGTCGTGCGCAGCCCGGTCGCGTCGGCCTACATTCGGGAAATCGACCCGCGCCCGGCGCTCGCGCTGGACGGTGTGGTGTGCGTACTGACCGCAAAGGATATCCCGGGCCGCAACCGGATCGGCATTATCCTCAAGGATGAGCCGGTGCTGGTGGATGACAAGGTGCGGCGCATCGGGGACGCGGTGGCGCTGGTCGCGGCCGAAACCCGAGAGCTGGCCGAATACGCAGCCACCCAAGTACGTGTGGACTACGAGGAACTGGAACCGGTGTTCACCATCGCCCGTGCGCTTGAGGAGGACTCCCCCAAGGTGCACGGCACCACCAACCTGCTCCAAAAAAAACACCTGCTCCATGGCGATGTGGAAGCCGGATTTGCCGCGAGCGATGTTATCATCGAGCGCGATTACCAGACCTCGATGCTGTCCCATATGTTCATCGAGCCGGACGCGGGCGCGGCCACCTGCGTCAATGGCCGGGTGACCATTTACAGCGCCACCCAGAATCCCCATTTTGACCGCGGCGAGGTCGCGGCCATGCTCGATCTGCCGAACAGCCGCGTGCGTTCGGTGCAGATGACCACCGGCGGCGGGTTTGGCGGCAAGCTGGATATTTCGGTGCAGTGCCATACCGCGCTGCTGGCGTGGCACACCGGGCGGCCGGTCAAGATGGTGCGCCGCCGGACAGAATCCACCATGGTTTCGTCCAAACGCCACCCGATCACCATGCACGCCAAAACCGGCGCGTCCAAAGATGGCCGTCTGCTGGCGCATGAGGTGACCATGCTGGCCGACACCGGTGCGTATGCATCCTATGGCCCGGCGGTCATCACGCGCGCGATGGTACACTGCACCGGGCCGTATGTGATCCCGAATGTGCGCGTCCGGGCCACCTTCGTCTATACCAACAACCCGATGGCGGGCGCGTTCCGCGGGTTCGGCGTGCCGCAGGTCGCCATTCTGCACGAAGGGCAGATGGACGCGCTGGCCAAAGCGCTCGGTATGGACCCGATTTCGCTGCGGTTTCGGAATATGCAGCATACCGGCTGCGAAACCGCGACCGGCCAGATTCTGCGCGAAAGCGTGGGGCTGGAAGAATGTCTGCGCCGCGCGGTGGAAAAAGCCGACGCGCTCGGCCTGTAAGGGGGAATCGCAATGAAAAAATATGGACGCGGTACCGCCTGCATGTGGTACGGCGTGGGCAACACCGGTCTGCCCAATCCGGCAGCCGCGTTTGTCGAGGTGCTGCCCGATGCGTCGGTCAATCTGATGGTCGGCTGTGCGGACATCGGACAAGGCTCCACGACGACCATGGCGCAGATTGCCGCCGAAGAACTGGGCGTCTGCTATGAAAACGTCAACGTGACCGCCGCCGATACCGCGGTAACGCCCGAGGGCGGCGCGACATCGGCCAGCCGGCAGACGTTCATCTCGGGCAACGCCACGCGCAATGCCTGCAAGATGGCCAAGGCCATTCTGGCCGAAACCGCAGCCGATTATCTGGGTGCGGACGCGGAACGGCTGATCTTCCGGGAGGGCGTGATTTGCGACGGAGACGACCCGGAAAACCGTATGACCTATCCCGAACTCATGGGCGAAATGAAACGGCTGGGGCGGCTTGCGGTCGGTTCCGGTTCGTACAACCCCAAAACTACCGCACTGACCCCGGATGCCATGCAAGGCATTCCGTTTGAACTATATTCCTATGCGGCCACCGTTGCCAAGGTGGAGGTGGACACCGAAACCGGGCGTGTTGAAGTGCTGGATGTGGTATCCGCGCACGATGTTGGCCGCGCCATCAACCGTGCCAATGTGGAAGGTCAGATTGAGGGCGGCACCGCCATGGGACAGGGCTTTGCAGTCCTCGAAAAGGTGCAGGTGCAGGACGGGCGGATTCTGAATCCCCAATTCGCCAAATACCTCATCCCGACCGCACTGGATGTACCGCGTATCCATCCGATTGTGGTGGAGAGCGGGGGGCAGGCCGGGCCGTTCGGTGCCAAAGGCGTGGGCGAGCCCGCCCTGATCCCCAGCATTCCCGCGATTTTGAGCGCTATTGAGGACGCCATCGGGATTCGGTTTGACACCGTCCCGGTCACGCCGACTATGGTGCTGGAAGCACTTCAATCTAACAGGTAATATCGCCAATGACGTCGGTATCACAGAGAAACCGAGGTCATTGGCTTTTTTACAGCATTTACAAAATACAGGAGGAATCGAACAATGGCAAGAGTAAAAATGCAGGTCATGGATGCAAAAGGACTGGCGCTCATGAAGGAGCGCGTGGAGGGTTTGCTGTCCGAGCACGGCGTGCATGTCGATCACCCGGCGCTGTGCGCCGAACTGGCCGAAAAGGGCTGCAAGGTCGAGGGTGCGCAGGTATACTTCCCGCGTGAGATCATCGCGCAGGCGGTGGCGGCGGTGCCGAAGGAATTCACTCTGTATTCGCCCTCGGGCGAGCATGACCTGACCTTCCCGCGCAAGGACGGCGGCTTCTACACCCGTACCAACACCGGCGCACCGGCCTATCGGGAGGTCAGCG
>JBJDZO010000186.1:0-2629 GCA_051868095.1 Butyricicoccus sp.
AAACGCATTCATAACGAGGAGGGTACAAAGTAATGGCTAAGACTCCGAAATACCCCAATCCGGAATTCTTCAAGGTGAAGGATAACATGGATCTCAAGGCGCAGGCCGAAAACCTGAAGCTGGTCGGCGGGATCTTCTGGGATATGCTCAAGGAGACCGACTGGAAAGCCTGGGGTCAGGCCCGCGTGCAGGACGGCAAGGACACGGTAGACCGCGTCAAGGAAGAACTGGAAGCGTTCAAGGCCTGCTCCAAGGAGGAGAAGATCGACGCGATCCTCCACGGTGAGAAGCGTCTCGGCCGCCTGTATAAGGATGGCGCCATGGCGACCGTCCGCCGTGAGTGGCGCGGCATTGCCGACACCGCTTACGACTTCTATGAATGGGCACGCATGTGGGGCATGCTGCTGATGACCTTCAGCAAGGACCTGATCCCGGCGCTGAACAGCATGTTCTATTACCGCTGGATGGTGTCCTACTTCTGCTGCCACGGCTTCATGGACAAGAACATCATGGGTCTGCGCGGCCGCGCGCTCAAGATGGCGCACCTTCTGATTTTCGATATCTTCCGCTACGTTGCTGAGAACCTCGTTCTGCTCGCCAAGTGCGACGCCAGAAACGGCAACAGCCCGCTGAGCGAGAAGGTCGTTCTGTTCGACGAAATGACCATGGGCCAGATCATGGCGGGCTTCCCGGACGTGCCGGGCATCCCGTTCCAGCTCCTGCCGGTCTTCCTCGTTTCTGAGATCGACCAGCTCACCTGCGTGCCGTACATCGACGCGGTCGAGTCCTACGGCCTGCCGGCAGATACCTGCCCGGTGCCGTCCTCCGAGTGCGGCGCTCTGGTCATTGACGCGCTGCCGCACATGGGCGCTTGCTTCATTTCCAGCTCCATGCCGTGCGACGGCTCCACGATGGCTTCCACCTACTTTGCACGCCGCTTCCCCGACATGCCGGTGTTCCACCTCTGCTTCCCCGTGCGTTACGAGGACGAGGAGACCGTGCAGATGGGCGCGGACGATATCAAGGCTTGCATCAAGTTTGTTGAGGACACCGTCGGAACCAAGTGGAATTGGGACAACTACTTCACCGTCATCAAGCGCTTCAACGAAGAGACGAAGTATGAGCTGGAGAAGTGGGAAGTCAACAAGACTGCGTATCCGCAGCTCCTTGGCCCCTGCTACGAGCTGTTCCGCAAGTGGAACTACGAGATGGACGGCGGCTCTGACCCGCGCATCATCAAGACCTGCGAGAAGGTCAGCAAGATCCTCATGGAAGCTTATGAAGCCAAGGATGAGCCGTGGGTCGGCAAGATGCGTCACCGCGCGATCGTGTGGTCCTGCCCGGCGCACTACTACGCGAACTTCTCCAACTGGCTGGCCAACTGCTGGGGCATCAACGTCCTGGTCGAGATGGAATCCCTCAACTTCACCAAGGAGCTTGAGACCGAGGATAAGGAAGAGGCGCTGCGCGACCTCGCCCGCCTGTACGAGCGTATGGTCATGCGCCGTCACACCAACGGCGGTTACCAGAACGTCGTCGATGAGCTGTGGCGTCAGTGTGAGGACTGGAACGCAGAGATCGTCATCATGTATCAGAACGTCGCGTGCAAGAACATGGCCACCGTTCAGGGTCTGCTCGATGAGCAGGGCCGTGAGCGCGGTCTGCACCTGATCTGGATCGAGCACGACCTGATGGATCCGCGTACCGTTTCCCGCCGCACCATGCGCGACAAGGTCAACGACTACATGCGCACCGTGTATCAGGAAGAGCCGATCGATCCCTCTCTCGTGGACTTCGCGGACGACGTCTGCATGTAAACGGGAGCATCGCGGAAGGATTCTTTCTTTCAAAATCAAAGCGCGGCTTTGATTTTGCGTTGAAACAGTTGCCCCTGGGCAGCAACTAAAATGAAATTACTGGAGGAAACATAAAAATGAAATACTTTGGCGGATGCGACGTAGGTTCCACCTACACGAAGGCAGTTATTCTGGACGAGACCGGCAAGATGCTGGCTGATACCACCATTCGCAGCAAGATCAATGCGGAGCAGTCCGCGATCGCGGCGATGGAAGAAGTCTGCGGCAAGGTTGGCCTGAAGGACTCCAAGGAGCTGGAGTACCTGATCGGCACCGGCTACGGCCGCAACAAGGTTCCGTTCGCTGACGAGAACATCTCCGAGATCTCCTGCCACGCGATGGGCGTGCACGTGACGAATCCGGAAGTCCGCGCGATCATCGACATCGGCGGCCAGGACGTCAAGGGCATCAGCATCGACACCGACGGCACGGTGAAGTCCTTCGCAATGAACGACAAGTGCTCCGCTGGTACGGGCCGCTTCTTCGAAGCGATGGCGCGCTCCTTCGAGATGAGCCTGCCCGAGTTCTCCAACCTGAGCCTGACGGCGAAGAACGTGATTCCGATCACGGCGCAGTGCACCGTTTTCGCGGAGTCCGAAGTCATCACCCTCGTGGGCGAAGGCAAGCCGACCGACGAGATCGCAGCCGGCATCGAGATGGCGGTTGCAAAGCGCTGCTTCGTCATGGCGAAGAAGGCGGGCGCGACCGACAGCATCACGCTGACGGGCGGCTGCGCGAAGAACGCCGGCCTGAAGCAGGCGATCGAGCACGTG
>JBJDZO010000187.1:0-2619 GCA_051868095.1 Butyricicoccus sp.
TGGGGCTTTGGCGGGCGGTGATCACGTTTGATCCGGAGCGCGGCGTGCCGTTTGAAGCATATGCGCATACCTGTATCAGCCGCCGGATCTATTCGGCTGTGCGTGATGCACGTGCGCTCAAACACGAACCTCTGAACACATCCCTGCCGCTTGAAAAGCCTCTGTTTGAAGACAATGCGGAATCCCACCCTGGAAATGCAGCGATTTCCGATCCGGAAACGCTGGTGATCAGCATGGAGGAACAGTCGGAACGACTGCACCGCCTGCGGGAGCTTCTCTCTGTTTTCGAAGCGCAGGTGCTGTCCCTGTATCTCGAAGGCTTCTCATATGATGAGATTGCTGCGCGGCTCAAAAAGCCCGGGAAATCTGTGGACAATGCCATTCAGCGCATCAGGCGCAAATCGGCTTCCGTCAATCTTTAAAGGTGGCATCAGGGTATGACCCTGTCCGCATAAATTTCACTCCAGTGTTCCGGATGGAACCAAGGTATCAAAGAGAGGTAAAAAAGATGTACCAGGACAAGACTTTAGTATGCAAGGAATGCGGCAAGGAGTTCGTATTCACCGCCGGTGAGCAGGAATTCTATGCAGAGCGCGGCTTCCAGAATGAACCCCAGCGCTGCAAGGCATGCCGCGATGCGCGTAAGAACGCTGCTCGCGGTCCTCGTGAATACTTTACCGCGACCTGTGCTGCATGCGGTGGTGAGGCGAAAGTTCCTTTCGAGCCCAAGTCTGACCGTCCGGTTTACTGCAGCGAGTGCTTCGCAAAGATGAAGTCTCAGGACTAAAAACACGAAAGCCCCGGCTTAGGCCGGGGCTTTTTGCAGCTTATTTTTTGCGGCGGGCACGATTTTTTGGGAAACTGTGCGCATGCGATTTGTGCTCAGCACCGCGGCGCGGATGACGGGCTTCCGCATGGTCACGGTGGTTTTCACTGCGCGGACCTTCCTGATACAGCCGGAGATCGGCCGGAACACCGCCGATCGGCATACCGGAAACTTCACGCACAATGCGGCGTGCCAATTCCTGCGGCACCTCAACAAGCGAGTAATCGCCATAGCACTGGATTTTGCCGATGCGCTTGCCCGAAATGCCAGTTGCTTCCGCGATTGCGGCGACAATGTGATTGGGTGCAACCTTGCGGCTGCGGCCAACCGATACGCGCAGACGTACACAACCCTCGTTCAGTGCGGGCAGCGGACCGGGTTTGACCGGCTTGGGTGCGCGTACCTCGGGTATGCAGGCCATTTCACGGGCAATCAGATGCTCAAGCGCAGCTTCGGCAATTTGCTCGGCGGTGAAGCCCTCTGCCTCCAGCTTGTCCAGCACTGGACGGGCCGAAAAACGGCCATCTGCGCCATTTGCCTTTTCGAGCAGCTCCGCACGAATGGTTTCGCCCAACGATTCGCTGCGCTGCGTGGCAATGGCCTGATAATCGGGCAGGAAAGCACGCTCGATTTTGGCGTGCGTAAAGCGCTCGATGCTGCGAATCATGGCCGCCTGCCGCGGGCCATCGATCAGCGTATAGGAGGCGCCGGTGCGGCCTGCACGGCCGGTGCGCCCGATGCGGTGGATATAATATTCAAAATCCTGCGGAATGTCGAAGTTGTAGACCGCGTCCACGTCATCTACGTCGATGCCGCGTGCAGCTACATCGGTAGCGATCAGGATCGGTGTGCGGCCGGATTTGAAGCTGTTCATGACCGAGGTACGCATGTCCTGTTTCATATCGCCGTGCAGAGCAGACGCCTGAAAGCCGTGCTCACCCAGATAACGGCCCAGTTCGTCCACCATTTTCTTGGTGTTGCAGAAGATGATGGACAGCTGCGGCTGCTGGGCGTGGAGCAGCAGGGTGAGTGCACGTTCCTTTTCGCCGCGCGGCACTTCAAAATAATACTGGCTGATGGTGTCCATGGTGCGTTCAGCGGTGTTGCCTGCCTCGATGAGTGCGGGTTCGCGCTGATATTCGCCGGTGATTTCCAGAATTTCGGGCGGCATGGTCGCCGAAAACAGCACGGTCTGTCGGGTCGGCGGGGTGGTCTGCAAAATGGTCTCGATGTCCTCGCGGAAACCCATGTTCAGCATTTCATCGGCTTCGTCAAGCACGGCGAGGGTCAGGCCATCGAGTTCGAGTGCGTGGCGGCGCATGAGGTCTATCACACGGCCCGGTGTACCGACGACGATTTCAATGCCGCGTTTGAGCTGGCGGATCTGGCTGGTGATCGGGTCGCCGCCGTAAACGGCCAGCACGCGCACGCCTTCAATATATTTGCAGATTTTGCGCAGTTCGCCTTCGGCCTGCATGGCCAGCTCACGGGTCGGGCACAGCACGAGCGTTTGGGTCACGCCGGTAGGCTCGGTGTGCATGACCGAGGGCACACCGAACGCAACTGTTTTGCCGGTGCCGGTATGGCTCTTGCCGATGATATCCTGACCATCCAGAATCGCGGGGATGGCACGCGCCTGAATTTCGGTCGGCGCGGAAAAGCCCATGTCATCCAGCGCGCGCAGGATGGGGGCGGGCAGGTTCAGTTCGGAAAAACTGTTGATACTCAAAGAAAACCTCCTGATGATTTCATTCCAAAATAAAACGTGGGGATGGCATGTCCCCACGTTTTTG
>JBJDZO010000188.1:0-2578 GCA_051868095.1 Butyricicoccus sp.
TCACCTTCCGTACCCGTGAGTTCGAGCAGATGGAGCTGGAGTTCTTCTGCAAGCCGGGCACCGATCTGGAGTGGTTCAAGTACTGGAAGGATTACTGCCATCAGTGGCTGCTCGACCTCGGCATGAAGGATGAGGATCTGCGTCTGCGTGACCACGATCCGGAGGAGCTGTCCCACTATTCCAACGCAACCACCGATATCGAGTTCCTGTTCCCGTTCGGCTGGGGCGAGCTGTGGGGCATCGCCGACCGCACCGACTACGACCTGACCCAGCATCAGAACACCTCGGGCGTTTCCATGGAATACTTCGATCAGGAAGCAAATGAGAAGTACATTCCGTATGTCATCGAGCCGTCGCTCGGCGCAGACCGTGTCGCTCTGGCATTCCTGTGTGAAGCCTATGACGAGGAAGTTGTTGGTCAGGACAAGAACGGCAAGGATGACGTCCGCACCGTACTGCGTCTGCATCCGGCGCTCGCACCGTTCAAGGCTGCGGTATTGCCGCTGTCCAAGAAGCTGACCGCGCAGGCTATGCCCATCTGGGAGAAGCTGTCCAAGAAGTTCAGCGTGGACTTCGATGACGCTGGTTCGATTGGCAAACGCTATCGCCGCGAGGATGAGATCGGCACCCCGTTCTGCATCACCGTGGACTTTGAGACCGAGCAGGATGGCTGCGTAACCGTCCGCGACCGTGACACCATGGAGCAGGAGCGCATCAAGATCGACGATCTGACCCATTATCTGGCCAAGAAGATTGCGTTCTGATTTTTTCTCCGCATAAGCAAAGCGGCGTTTCCGGAACATCCGGAAACGCCGTTTTTTTCATTTACAGCAGCACCGCCGAGGTATACTCGACCTTGATGCCATTATCTTTGGTGCGGCTGAATTTGGCCTTGTTGCCGCTGCCGTCGTCGATGGTCATTTTCTCCAGCTTGTAGCCGGTGAAGAAATCGGCCGCCGGACCTTCGACAAACGACGACCATTTACGGCGCTTGGCTGTCATCGGGTTTTCTTCCTCCAGCGTGAGCGCCTCTTCGGCCACCGCCGCAGTCGTCTCCTCTGCCGGCTCCGTGGTTTCTTCGATCACGTTTTCCAGTTCTTCACACATCGTGTCGTGCCTCCTTGGTGTAATGTTTTGGATTTTATTATAGCATATCCGCCCGCAAAAAGGAACGTGAGCTTTTCCGAAAATCCATCATATGGATACTACTCAAGATTTCAAAGAAATATCACCAGAAAAACGCAATTTTTGCACCATTCACTTTGACGGAACGCGCAAAGTACAGTATAATAAAGCGATAGATACGAATTTTATGTAATCCATTTTATCACAAATTTGCTATGCGAAAATATTCTGTTTTTTCACAAAATAATAAAGTTCGCAAACCCTTCAGCTTCCGTTCCAAGGTGCTGCTTGCGATTTCCGGCATCACGCTGACCGCCTGTGCACTGATCTCGTTTTTCTTTTTTCGGCTGTCTGCGCAGACGGTGGAGAACAACTATCTGTACTCGCAGGAGCGTATGCTGCGCGTTACCATGCATTCGCTCGAGGAGCTGCTGTCCTCCGCCTACGACACATCGGTGGCGCTCGCCTGCGACAGCGAGCTGTTCGACATGGCCCGCAGCTACATCGATACCCGCGGCGGGCTGGAGGACGCGCAGAAAATCTCGGCCTATCTCAAGCAGTTTCAGGACGACGGCAGCGTAATCGATTCGATTTACCTCTATCTGCCCGAGCGCGAACAGGTCATCACTTCGGCCGATTATCACGCGGTACAGGAGATTTTCTTTGCCCAGAATTACGCATGGATGGTCTTTCAGGAGCAGAATCCCACCGGCACGCGCCTTGCGCCTGTGCTGCTGTACGATCAGGTCAACCGTGCGCCGCAGTATGTGCTGTCCTACACCCGTCCGGTATACAGTTCCGACAACGTTCCGCTTGGCTGGCTGGCTGTCAACCTGAGCGAACGCGATCTGTTCTATCTGCTGCTCAATCAGGGCACCACTACGAACGATGACGAATACTATCTGCTGGACAGCGACGGTGTGATCGTCATGACCACCGACACCTCTGCCATCGGCCATCTGTTTTCCGAGGTGCGCTCGGGCGGCAATCTGCCGGGCGGCAGTCTGTATTCGGTGCGCTATGGGGAACGTCAGCTGCTCACTGCGCTGCGCTCTCCCTTGACCGGCTTCCGGCTGCTGTGCATGAGCGACCGGGAACAGCTGGTACGCGATCTGCGCGAACAGCTTGGCTATATTTTCGTCGTTCTTGTGCTGACCATGCTGGTGATGCTTTTTGTCGCGCTCAGCGTCTCGCGCTGGATGTATGCGCCGGTGAAGAACCTCAAGGACGCCATGGGGCGTGTGCGCGAAGGCGATCTGTCCGCCCGTGCAACCGTGTGGGACAACGACGAAATCGGCGAACTGAGCGACGGCTTCAACCAAACAGTCGAGCAGGTTGAATGGCTCATCGGTCAGCTGGTAGACGAACGTATGCAGAAGAAAGAAGCCGAACTGGACGCGCTGCAATACCAGATCACGCCGCATTTCATGTACAACACGCTCAATTCGATCAA
>JBJDZO010000189.1:0-2558 GCA_051868095.1 Butyricicoccus sp.
AAAGTGATTTCAGATGCCTGCGCTGTCTTTTTATTGAGTATTGTGCACGCATTGGTTTACCGAGTCTGGATCTGCCAGCTCCTGCCTTTGCATTTCTATATCTGCTCGGGCATGCAGAGAAAAACAGCGGCAATACCATACTGGTATTGCCGCTTTAAAAATTTTTTTTGAATTACGCGAAACGGTTTAAGCGACTTGGACATCTGCCGCCGCAGCATTGATCTCGCTGAGTTCTGCATGGGCAAACAGAGGCTGTTTTTTGATACCCCTGACCCAAATGACAGCAAAGGCAACCAGAACCGCCAGAATCGTGAAGAACAGTTTGTAAATCAGGATACGCGCATCGCCTTCCGCAATGTTCCAGATCATGTACAGGTTGCCGACAATGCACAGGATCTGCGGTATGCCGCCGAGGGTCAAATACTTATTGCGTGCCGGGTGATGCGGATAACGATGGCGCAGCACCAGTACGGTCAGGCTGATGAGAATATACGAGGTCAGCCAGAAGCAGGAGGCGGCAAGCAGCATGTTGTTCAGGCCAGCCGACGAAGTAAAACCGGTGACGATAAAAATCGCGTCGCCGCCCGCAATCAGAACGATGCCCGCAACCGCAACATTATGACGGTTTTTTCTGGCGAAGATGGCAGGCATCAGATCACTTTCCGCCATGCCGGCCAGAATATTCGGCACCGCGCCGAGCGCGGTATTGGCGGTCGAAATACCGGCCAGCAGGGTGACGATACCCATCCAGACCTCACCGGCACGGCCGAGAAGATTGTGCGCAAAGACCATATGCGGAAGTTCTGCGGTGCGCAGCTCTTCCAGCGTGACGTAATGCGTCATGCCGGCGCCCAGCATCGCCTGAATAAAGAACAGCATGACAATGCCGAGAATCATGGAAAGCGTGACATCCCGCTTGGGGTTTTTCAGGTCTTTTGCGACCGGGATGACAAATTCAATGCCGATAAACAGCCAAAACGCGGCGGCCGACAGACTGAATACACCGCCGATGCCGCTGACCGCAGGCGCGGTCTGTTCGGAGGCCGGAATATAGGTTCCTGTGCCGAGACCGAAGAAGCTGATGATGCCCATACCGATCAGCGAAAGCAGCAGCAGACCGACGACAATGTTCTGAATGCGGGCGAACAGATCGACGCCGCGGTAATTGACATAGCTTAAAATGAGCAGGACTGTTACACTGATTGCCGGTGCCGGAATCATTGGGAGAAAAATCTCACTGAGCACCTGTCCGCACATGGCAATTTCCACTGAAGCGGCGAACAGATTGACCATGACATACGCTGAGGTGTTGGCCACAATGGAGACCACCGGTCCCAGACCGGCCTTGGTGTACTGACCCATGCCGCCGTCCACATGCGGCATCAGCGCGTGCAGCTCGCCGAAGGACAGAGCCAGACAGGTATTCAGCCCCAGTACAATCGCCATGGACAGGATAAACTGTTTTCCGGCGAGGCCCATGCCCGTACCAAGAGTCAGCAGACAGCTTGACGCGACAATCAGACCGACACAAACCGAAATCGCACTTGGCAGCCCTAATTTTTTTGTGTTCATGATAAACTCCTTTCTTGCCTTTCAAAGAAATAAAAGAAGAGGTTCGGCAGCTGACCGAACCTCTTTGTTCGTAATATCTTATGCAAGCGCCGGGCGGTCCCAAAGGTTAAGCTTGGTGCCAATGCCGAGTTTCAGCGCATTGCGGTAGACGATGGTGCCCCATGCCACATCTTCAGTCGGCATGCCGCCTACCGAATAGATGACAATTTCGTCCTTTTTGCGGTGTACCGGGATTTTGCCGATCAGCACATCGCCCAAATCATCCACCTGTGCTTTCTGCATCTTTCCCTCGTGGATGAGATCCATGCAGTGTACCGCCGGAATCGGAACCGTATGATATGCCGGATATCCCATTTCCTCAAACCATGCCTCATACAGCATGATATTATCGGTGACGGTGCGGGCGCGGTGAAGAATGAAATCATCATCGAACCGGGCGGCTGCCGGGCAGGCAATGACCGCGCCGGGCTTGATCCATTCCTCCTTGATATAGGGATAGGTCGAAGGGTCGCCGGTCGGAGAAGAGGTCGCAATCTCGACGATATCCGCGCCGCGCACAGCTTCCTCTTCGGTGGCGACAATCTGAATATTCTGGATGGTCGGATACTTCTGGCGTATCCGGTCGGCAAACTTCTGCGCCGAAGGCGAGGTCAGCGACGACCCCTTGATTTTCACGGTCTCAATGCCCGGACGGACGGCCATCGCCGCATCAAACGCGGTTTTGCTCATGACGCCCGGCCCGATGATACCGATGGTTTTGGCGTCTTCCCGGGCGAAATACTTGAAGCCCACGCCCGGTACCGCGCCGGTGCGGTATGCGCTCAGGATGTTGGCAGACATGTACGCAAGCGGTGCACCGGTGTCCTTGTCGTTGAGGGTCAGCATCAGGATGGAACGCGGCAGGCCCTTTTTGCGGTTTTCCACGTTGGAGCCGTACCATTTTACGCCCGCCATGTCAAATTTGCCGCCGAGATAGGCCGGCATAG
>JBJDZO010000190.1:0-11323 GCA_051868095.1 Butyricicoccus sp.
GGCCAGATTCTTGGCAGCGTGCTCCCGATTGTGCTGCTGTTTGTGGTATTTTACTTTTTCCTCATCCGCCCGCAGAAGAAGCGCGACAAGGCGGAAAAGGAGATGCGCGATTCCATCCAGATCGGCGATGAAATCTCGACCATTGGCGGTTTTATTGGAAAGGTTGTCAGCATCAAGGACGACACTCTGGTGATCGAGTCCTCGGCTGACCGCACCAAGCTCAAGCTCTATCGCTGGGCGGTACGCGGCAAGGAAGCTGCTCCGGCGGATAAGGTAGAAGAGCCGAAGAAGTAAGCTCCCCGGAAAACCGGTTCTGATTTCCGACCTGCCGAAATAGACTGCTGTAAGGCATGATTTTTCTGGCGGGAGGGGAACACAATGAAAAAGACTGAAAATCTCCCCGCGGGTCAGGTGCTGGGCTTTCCGGTGCTGCTCGGCCTCGGGGTGACGCTGCTGCTGATGGCAGCCGGCTCGCTGCTCGTCCTGAGCGGCAAGGCCGACACCGCGCAGATTCCGATGCTTGCGCTCGGCTGTCTGGCTGTGGGATGTTTTGGCGCTTCGTTTGCCGCGGCGCGCCGCGCAGTCCGCAGCCGGCTTGTCTGGGGCGCGGCGGCTGGAATGATCGATTTCACATGCCTGCTGGCGCTGAGTCTCGCATGGCTGGGCGAACCGATCAATCTGCCGCGGCTCGCGGTCAATCTGGCGGTCAGCTTGGCGGCAGCAATTCTCGGCGGAATGCTCGGTGCGGGCATGAAGCGAAAAAAACGAAAAAAATGAATGGGAGGAATTTTCCATGAAACACATCAAGACCCTGACGACTGCAACCCTGAAGCAGACTGCGGCACACGGCGGCTGCGGCGAGTGCCAGACTTCCTGCCAGTCGGCCTGCAAGACCTCCTGCACGGTTGCAAACCAGAAGTGCGAGCACAACAAGTAATCGCAAACCATTTGAAATGACTGCGAGGCGTGCCCCGGGCGCGCCTCGCTGTTTTCTGTATCACATAAATTATAACGGAGAGGATATCCATGATCCATCGTTACTCAAAAAAAGGAATCAACTTCCTGCTGGACGTCAACAGCGGCTCGGTGCACGTGCTCGACGACCTGACGTATGAGCTGGCCGGGCTGATTGACGAGCATATGACCGAAACCTGTCCGCAGGAAATCGTGGACAAGCTGGCGAAGTACCCGGCAGAGGACGTCACCGCGGCGTATGGCGAGCTGTATGGCCTGAAGCAGGCCGGTCAGCTGTTTGCGACCGACGATTACATTGACGTCAGCCGCTACATCCCGACCGACGCACCGGTCAAGGCGCTGTGCCTGCACGTCGCGCACGACTGCAATCTGCGCTGCAAATACTGCTTCGCCTCCACCGGCGATTTCGGCACCGGACGCAAGATCATGCCGGTTGAAGTTGCAAAAAAAGCCATTGATTTTGTCATCGAGCGCTCGGGCGCACGCCGCAACATCGAACTGGACTTCTTCGGCGGCGAACCGCTCATGGCATGGGATACGGTCACGCAGACGATCGATTACGCGCGGGCGCGTGAGACCGAGACCGGAAAACATTTCCGCTTTACGATCACGACCAACGGCCTGCTGCTTGACGCGGACAAAATCGATTACATCAACGCCAATATGGACAACGTGGTGCTGTCGCTCGACGGCCGCGCTGCGGTCAATGACCATTTCCGCAAGACCGTAAACGGCGGCGGCAGCTACGATATCATCGTGCCCAAGTTCCAGAAGCTGGTCGAGGGCCGCGGCGACAAGGATTACTATGCCCGCGGCACGTTCACAAAGAAGAATCTGGACTTTGCTTCGGATGTCGAGCACATCGCGGACGCCGGCTTCCCGAGCCTGTCGGTCGAGCCGGTTTCGGCCGAGGATGGCTGCGGCTATGAACTGACCGAGGCCGATCTGCCCACGATTTTTGCCGAATATGACCGTCTGGTGGACATTATGCTCGAACGTAAAAAGCAGGGCAAGCCGTTCACCTTCTTCCACTTCATGGTCGATCTCAATCAGGGTCCGTGCGTGGTTAAGCGCCTGCGCGGCTGCGGCGCGGGCTATGAGTATGTCGCGGTAACGCCGGACGGCGACATTTATCCCTGCCACCAGTTTGTCGGCAAGGACGAGTTCAAGCAGGGCAACGTGCTCGACGGCACCTTTGATCTGGACATTGCGCAGCGCTTCGCGTCCATGAACATCTACACCCGCGAGAAGTGCCGTGACTGCTGGGCGAAGTTCTATTGCAGCGGCGGCTGCAGCGCGGCCAATTACAACATGAACCATGATATGAACATCCCGTATGAGCTGGGCTGTGAAATGGAGCGCAAACGCCTTGAGTGTGCAATCTATCTCAAAGCGGAGGAGATGACCGAAGAAGATTTGTAAGACCCAACGAATCTTGGGAATTGCATGATTTAGCGTTGCAAAATTCACTTTCCCGGTCTTATAATAAACAGGTAAAAAAATTCTTTGCATTTAGAGAGGGTGATTTTTGTGGCACATAAGATTCGCGTGGCCTTCCTTGGTGAGGGCGAGCTGCTCCCCGCCGCAGTAGTCGCTGTTTTGGATAAAAATATTCTCCCGCCGGAAAATATTTTCCTGTCCGAAAAGGATAAGGCGGTTCACGAAGCAGTTGCCGACCGTGGGGTGGTATTCTGCTCGGACGATATGAATACGGTCGTCAAGGGCGAAGTTGTTGTCGTCTGCGCGCCCAAGAAGAGCGAACTGAGCGCGGCGCTGTCACCGATCAGCGGCTGCACGCGCGGCCGTATCGTGATTGCGATGTGTCCGGGTGCCGACTGCGCTTACGTGGCCGACCGCGTATCTCGCGGCACGACCATTCTGGCGGCTCAGCCGGAAATGAGCGAGGACGGCGTGCTGATGGCCGATCTGGAGTTTGCGCCGGGCTTCCCGTCGTATATGCGCGGGCCGTGCGCCGACATCGTCGGCAGCATCTGCGAGCTGCGATAAACAAGGTCTAAAAATCAGGAGCCGGGAATATTCTGTTTCAGAGGTTGTCCCCGGGCATGCGTGCCCGGAAAAGGAGGAAGCGATGAAGCAGCATATTCCCGGTTTTTTTGCGCCGCTCTGGCAGAGTCCGGCGCTGGTGTATTTGACCGCACTCTTTGTCTGCGGGGCGGTGGCGGGCAGCTTTACCGGCCTGCTGGCGGCATCCGGCAGTGTCGATTTCACCGGGCTGTCCGGTGCGCTCGGGGCACGGGCGGCTGAGGCACCGGGCGGCATGGATGCGCTGTACGCTGCGCTCGGGGCGTTTGGCTGGCAGGCGGCCGCGCTGGCGGCGGGATGGCTTCGACCGGCCAGCCTGTTCCTGTCGCTGCTGTGCACCGTGCGCGGGTTTACGCTGTCCTTTTCGGTGGCGGCGCTGCTGCACGCGCTTGGAGCCGAAGGTTTGTGGCGGTCGCTCGCGGCCACGGGCGCATCGTCGGTCATCACGGTGCCGTGCCTGCTGCTGACGGCAGCGGCGTGTTTCGCGGCGGCGCAGGATGCCCCGCATGGCCGGGCATATTTTTATGCGCTCCGGCGCTGGCGCGGGGCGGTGCTCGGCTGCACGCTCGCGGCCATGTGGGCGGGCATATTACAGCTTCCGTTCGGCTGGATGGTCGAGCGGTGGATTCTATAACAAAAGCAGCCCTCCGGACGCGCCGAAGGGCTGTTTTTCATACGGTTTTTTGTTCCTGCTGGTACCAGAAATAGCTGAGCATGCTCACGGTGAGCGAGGATATCAGCACCGGGCCGAGCACGCTCACAAGCCGTACCACGTCATTCGGGACGAACGCGCCCGCGATGGCGATCAGGCCGCTGACGAAAAACATGCGTCCGCCGACGCGATGGGTGCGCCGCCAGACGGTCTCGCTTGAAATCGTCCACGGGGTACGGATGCCGCAGAACCAGTTCATGCGGAACTTGGGCATCATGTTGCCGAGCATGGTGAACAGCAGGCCGCAGCCGATGCACACGACCATCTCCACATTGAGCGTGCCGGGGCGCAGGCTTTCGGTCAGCACCAGCCCGACCAGAGCGAGCAGAAACAGCATCATCAGCACCTGAAACAGGTCATAAGACGTGCGGAATTTGGGGTAATTGTTCCGTTTTGGGTCAAGCTTCGGCAGCAGCGGGAACATCACCGCGAATACGAGCGGCAGCGCCGCAACGATCCAGAGCTGCCATTTGTCGTCGTAGCGCACGGTGCCGCCAACGCCCCACTGCATCGGCACCTGATCGGGCAGGCGCGCATAAAGTGCCGCCACCAGCAGCATGGGCACCACCGACAGCACCCATGCGAAAATCTGCATTTTGCTGAACTTTTTCATGTTTCTCCACCTTTCAGCGCACTCAGCCAGCCGAGTATCTCGTCCACCACCGACATATTCAGCTCATAATAGATGTACTTGCCGCGTTTTTCGTCGCTTACCAGCCCGGCGTCCCGCAAAATGGACAGATGGTGCGAGATGGTTGCCGCCGAAGTGTCAAACCGGGCCGCGATTTCGCCCGCGGTCAGGCCGTTGTCCTTCAGAAGCTGCAAAATCTCGCGGCGGGTCGGGTCGGAAAGCGCCTTGAAGGTCTGCTGAAATCCCACGCCGTATCGACCTCCTTTTCATTTCGATGATCATCTAAATATAATATAGGCGTAGTGCGCGGGTTTGTCAAGAAATATTTTGATATCCATCGAAATGTTTCCGGGCAGCAAAAAACCCCGCCGGGGCGGGGCTTCAGAGCAGCACAATGGTCACGCCGTTGTTGTGGCGTTCCAAATCGGGGTCGCGGCGCAGCTCAGGGCAGCGGGTAAGCGCCCGGCGGGTGTCCTCCTCGAAGATGGACAGCTTTTCGCCGGGGATGACGCCTTTGACATACCCGCGCTTTTGCAGGGCTTCCAATTCGCGGCGGGCGGCAACGCGGATTTTGCCGCCTTTGCCGGTCGAGCCAAAGCCGTGGATCAGCTTGACGGCCGCAAGACCGTGGCGCTTGGCCAGCCGGATTTCCCGACCGAGGGCGGTCATCGCGTCTGCGACCGTGGGCATGCCGTCTTCCAGATTGATGATGCGGTAGGTTTTCATGGTGTGGTTCCTTTGCCGGTGGGGTGGAGCAGGGTGAACAGGGCGGTATGGTCGGCGGCGGTGTCCATCACAAGGCCCTGCACCATGCGTTCGGGGTGCCACTGCACGCCAAAAACGGGCAGAAACTCGTGCTCAAGGGCTTCCATAGTGCCATCGGCGGCGCGGGCAGTGACATGCAGGCCGTTCCCGACACGGCCCACCGCCTGATGGTGGAAGCTGTTCGCGGAAAACGACGCGCCGCACAGCGCGTGCACGCGGCTTCCGGGAGTGGTGCGAACCGGATGGGGCGTGCCGTCGTGGCCGTCCAGATGCTGGATGAGGTCGCCGCCGAAGTACACGTTGATCACCTGAATGCCCCGGCAGATGCCGAGCACCGGCTTTTCCAGCGTGCAGAAGGCTTCGAGCAGCGCCAGCTCGGCGCGGTCGCGCACCGGGTCGGGGTCTCCGGCCTTGGGATGGCGGGTCTGACCGAACAGCGCGGCTTCCATGTCGCCGCCGCCTGACAGCAGCAGACCGTCGAAGCGTTCAGCAAGCGTCTGCGGGTCGCCGCCCGTCCACGCCGCACTCAAAAGGCCCGCGTGTGCGAGCGCACCGCCGTACAGCACCGAAAGGTTCAGCCGGGCGGACATCGGATGGGGCACGGTACCGCAGGAAATCAAAATCAGAGGGGGATGCATAAAAAACGCTCCTTTGTTGTAACGATTATACCACAAAACAAATTGCTGGGAAATATTTTTGCGAAAAACATGGATTTCAGGTGAAAAAAGAAAGAAATTTGTTCCAAAACCACGCGAATTGTCGGATGTGCTGAAAATGTTTCGCACGCATGCACACCGGTTGACAGTGTGCGCGGCAAACCAGTATAATAAAATTGGCGTAAAGATATTGTCAAGAATGTGTAAAATGTATGGAATAGGAAGCGAGGAAAGAACATGCAGTTTGATGTGATGTCCGTGCTGCTGCTGGCCGGCGGCCTCGGGCTGTTTATCTATGGTATGAAGATCATGGGAAACGGTCTGGAAGGCGCGGCTGGCCCGAGCCTTGAGAAAGCGCTCGAAAAAATGACGGGCAATGTCATTACCGCGCTGCTGATGGGCATGGTGGTAACGGCGGTCATCCATTCTTCGGCGGGCACGACCGTTATGGTGGTCGGCTTCGTCAACGCAGGCATTATGACCCTCCAGCAGTCGGTCGGCGTGATTCTTGGTGCAAACATCGGCACCACGGTCACGGCACAGATTCTGCGTCTTTCGGGCGCGGATGACGGAAATCTGTTTTTGAAGCTGATGGACCCTAAGAACCTCGCGTATGTGGGCGTGGTTGTGGGCATCATCATCCTGATGCGCGGCAAGAAAAAGCGCACCCGCTATATTGCGGACATCTTTATTGGATTCGGTATTCTGTTCATCGGCATGGCGACCATGGAAAATGCGCTCGCGCCGCTCGCGGAAATGCCCCAGCTCGGCGGCATGTTCGCCGCGATTTCCAATCCCTTCCTCGGTATTCTGGTCGGTGCACTGATTACCGCGCTGCTCCAGTCCTCGACCGCGTCGGTTGGTATCCTGCAGGCGCTGTCTACGACCGGCGTGATTACGTGGTCGGCCGCGGTGCCGATCATCCTCGGCCAGAACATCGGCACTTGTTTTACGACCTTCCTGTCCTCGCTCAGCGGCAACAAGAACGCCCGCCGTGCGGCGATGATCCATTTCTATTTTAATATGATCGGTTCGCTGGTATTCCTGCTGGTGATTTACGCAATCGAGTATACGATTGGTTTCAGCTTCTGGGAAAGCTCGATCAACAAGGGCGGCATTGCGAACTTCCATACCTTCTTCAACGTGGTGGCAACGCTGCTGTTCCTGCCGTTCTCGCGTTTTCTGGTGCTGCTCGCGGAAAAGACCATCCCGATGGACGAGACCGCTGCCGATCCGCTGGCACGTCTGGAGCCCCGCTTCCTCGCTACGCCGTCGATTGCGCTCGAGCAGGCGCAGAAGTGCATCGGTGACATGGGCGCGGCCGCGCACACCAATTTCAATCTGGCAACCCAGCCGCTGTTTGATCCGGAGATACAGATTGACACCGAAGGTTTCCTGTCGCGTGAGGCCTTCCTTGACCGCGCCGAGGTGGATATTGCCAAATATCTCGTGAGCATCAATTCCGACCTGCCGGGCGCGATGCGCCGCATGCACGCGGAAATGCTGCATTCGCTGAGTGATTTTGAGAAGATCGGCGACTATGCGCAGAATATTCTGGAATGTGCCGAGCAGATGCGCGACACTGATATGCATTTCTCCGATTCCGCAACGCAGGAGCTGAAGCTGATGTGCGAATCGGTGGCAGAAACCATTGATCTGACCGTGCGCGGCTATATGGAACGTTCGGCGGAGCTGGCCCGGGCGGTTGAGCCGGTCGAGGAGATCGTAGACACGCTCAAGGATCGGCTGAAAAACCGTCACATCGAGCGCCTGAACGCGGGAAGCTGTACGATTCAGACCGGCATTCCGTTCCTTGAGATCATCCATGACCTGGAAAAGATCGGCGACCACTGTTCGAACATTGCAATTTATACGATTCAGTTGTGCGAAGGCGCCAAGACCTTCGACACCCACAGCTACTACCGGAAGGAGTACAAGCAATCCGAAGCATTCCGCCTTGCGCTGGATGCAACCTCGGAAAAATATTTGACCCGTCTGGACAAAATCTCGGTACTGTAATGAAAATACCCCCGGCCTGCCGTGCAAAAGCGGCGCCGGGGGTTGTTATTTTCTTTCAAAAACCGAACAAAAGTGATATAATTATTTTGCCGGCAAAACGGCAGGGTTGTTCCTCCCGAAGGGAGGTGCGCGCATGGTTACATATGAAGGGCTGTTTGCCTTTTCACTTGTGATAATCGGCGTAATCGGATTATGTCTTTCGCATAAAAAGAAATAACCGCCCCCTGAAACCATAAGAGAGCGGCGTTTCCTCGACGACAAATCGATTTTGGAACGACCGCCCATGGCAGTGGGCAGCCGTCTTGCTGGTATTATTATACCCTTTTGAGCTTCGCACTGTCAAGATGAATAAAATGCAGAAATTTACAGGAAATTTTGAACGTGGGGTGCCCACAAGCGGCCATTATACCGACTGATTTAAAAATTATACCATAGCGGCGTTTTATACGGCGACCGGGCTTAATTTTTGACCGCCGCTATGGTATAATGTCCGCAAGCGGCCATTATACCGACTTATCTAAAAATTATACCATAGCGGCGCTTTATACGGTGACCGGGCTTAATTTTTGACCGCCGCTATGGTATAATAAAAGAAGAATTTGCAACAGAAGGGACGGTTTTCCGTTTATGCTCAACCAATCGGTGCTCGCGCTCGGCAAGAAGCGCTCGACCATTCGTGAGATTTTTGAATACGGCAACATGCGTGCGGCGCAGGTTGGCCGCGAGAATATTTTTGATTTTTCGCTCGGTAACCCGAACGTTCCCGCGCCGGATGCGGTGCGTCAGGCGCTGCTCGACATCGTTTCCGCGCAGGACCCGTGTGTGGTGCATGGCTACACCTCGGCGCAGGGCGCACCCGCTTGCCGAAAGGCAATTGCGGACAATCTGAACGCCCGGTTCGGCACCCAGTACACAGCCGACCAGCTGTATTTGACCGTCGGCGCAGCGGCATCGATTTCGATCTGCTTCAAGGCGCTGACCGCCTCGCCGGAGGATGAATTTATTGTATTTGCGCCGTTTTTCCCGGAGTACACGGTGTTTATCGAGCAGGGCGCGGGCGCAAAGTGCGTAATCGTACCGGCGCAGCCGTCCGACTTCCAGATTGACTTCGAAGCCTTTGAAGCCCGTCTGAACGCACACACCAAGGGCGTCGTCGTCAACTCTCCGAACAATCCGTGCGGCGTGGTCTACTCGGACGAAACGATTGCCCGTCTGGCGGATATCCTGACCCGCAAGTCCGAGGAATACGGCCATCCGATTTATCTGATTTCGGACGAGCCGTACCGTGAAATTGTGTATGATGATCGGACCGCGCCGTTCATTGCGCGTGCTTATCCGCGCACGCTGGTGTGCTATTCGTATTCCAAGTCGCTGTCGCTGCCGGGTGAGCGCATCGGCTACGTACTCGTGCCGCAGGTTGAAGAATTTGGCGACCTGTATGCGGCGGTCTGCGGCGCAGGCCGTGTGCTGGGCTATGTCTGTGCGCCGAGCCTGTTCCAGCAGGTAGCTGCCCGCTGTGCAGACGCGACGGCGGACCTGTCGGTTTATGCGGAAAACCGCCGTCTGCTCTTTGAGGGTCTGACCAGCATGGGGTATTCCTGCGTCAAGCCGGACGGCGCGTTTTATCTGTTCCCGCGCACGCTGGAGGCCGATGACCGCGCTTTCTGTGAGCGCGCCAAGAAATACGATCTGCTGGTAGTGCCGGGCACCGATTTCGGCGCACCCGGACACATGCGCATTTCTTATTGTGTGCAGACCGAGACCATCCGCCGTGCGCTGCCGCTCTTCAAGAAGCTGGCCGAGGAGTACGGCGTCGGCTGAGGCAGGCGGGGCTTTGCCCCTGCACCCCAGCGGGGCTCTGCCCCTGCACCCCGCGAGTCTTTGAAAAGACTGGGCTGAAACTTCAACCGCCCTCGGTTCCATCGGAACCGAGGGCGGTTTTGTGATTGGCTTTGCAGAATGCTTTGTACAAATTGCGCAAACTGTATGCCGGACGGCGTTTTCCCTTTACATTGCGGCGTATTTTGGATATAATAGAATCGCTATATTATGGAGAAGGAGCATTTTACGATGCTGCAGTTTGAGGAATATAAAGTTAAACTGAACAATATGGAGCCGGCGCTGGAGGAACTGCGCGGCAACCTGAACCTCGAGCAGGCCGCGCGCGAGGTCGATGAGCTGGAGATGAAGTCGGCGCAGCCCGGCTTCTGGGACAAGCCGGAAGAGAGCCAGAAGGTTGTTTCGCGCATGGGCGCACTCAAGGGCAAGATTGAGGGCTTCAACAGCCTGTACAGCCAGTGGGAAGACCTGCTGACGCTGTGCGAGATGGCGATTGAGGAAAATGACGAGTCCATGCTCGAGGAACTGGAAACCGGCTTCGCGCATGTCGAAGAAGAGATGGATAAGCAGAAGATGTCCACCCTGCTGACCGGTGAATACGACCGCAACAATGCGCTGGTTTCGTTTCATGCCGGTGCGGGCGGCACCGAGGCACAGGACTGGTGCTCGATGCTGTACCGTATGTACACCCGCTGGGCCGAGCGTCATGGCTTTACGTACAAGATCATGGACTATCAGGACGGTGAAGAAGCCGGCCTGAAGTCCGCGGATATTGTCATTGAGGGCGAAAACGCATATGGTTTCCTGAAGGGAGAGAGCGGCGTCCATCGTCTGGTGCGTATTTCGCCGTTTGACTCGTCCGGCCGCCGTCATACATCGTTTTCGGCGGTGGAGGTCATCCCGGATATTCCGGATGATTCGGCCGATGTTGAGATCAAGCCCGAGGATTACGAAATGCAGGTATTCCGTTCGTCCGGTGCGGGCGGTCAGCACATCAACAAAACCTCGTCGGCAGTGCGCCTGATTCATAAGGCGACCGGCATTGTGGTTTCGTGCCAGACCGAGCGCAGCCAGTTCCAGAACAAGGATAACTGTCTGCGTATGCTGCGTTCCAAGCTGGTGGAAATCAAGGAGCGTGAGCATCTGGACAAAATTTCCGACATCAAGGGCGACCAGAAGAAGATCGAATGGGGCAGCCAGATTCGTTCCTACGTATTCATGCCGTACACGCTGGCCAAGGACACCCGTACCGCGTTTGAAAACACCAACATCAACGCGGTGATGGACGGCGATCTGGATGGCTTCATCAACGCATATCTCACCGCGCTGGCAACCGGCGAGTGGGCGAGCAAAACCTGATTTACAAAGGCTTCCGTGTGTATGCGGAAGCCTTTTCCACGTATCAGGGCACTTTTTCTGCGGAAACTATCCTTGAAGGAGGGATTCCGCATGGAGAAAAAACGTTTCCCGCGCTATGACGATCATGCGCACATTGACAGCGCGGCGGTGGATGAACCGCCGAGGACCATGGAGGACTATACGCAGGAGTATTTGAAGCTGCGCGGCGCGGCGGTGCGTCCGCCGGAGCAGGGCGGCACATCGCTTCGCTTGACGGAACAGCGGGATGGCTGAACAGCCCAGTGGGCTGTTCAGCGGTCGCCTTGGCGAAGCCACGCGACCGGA
>JBJDZO010000191.1:0-11261 GCA_051868095.1 Butyricicoccus sp.
ATCAGGTTGGGAATCACTTCGCTGTCCTGCTCGGTCTCACGGATGATCTGAATCGCGCGGTCGATGTCCAGCAGGATGGCTTTCAGGCCGAGCAGCAGATGCAGCTTGGCTTTTTTCTTGCCGAGGTCAAAGAATACGCGGCGGCGCACCGATTCGGTTCGCCAAGCCGTCCATTCGTCGAGCAGTGCGCGCACACCGAGCACGCGCGGCATACCGCCGATCAGCACATTGAAGTTGCACGAGCACGAATCCATCAGCGGAGTCTGATGGAACAGACGGTCCATCAGTTTGTCCGGGTCAGTGCCGCGCTTGAGGTCAATGGCGATTTTCAGGCCGGACAGGTCGGTTTCATCACGAATGTCCGCGATTTCCCGAATCTTTCCGCTCTTAACCAAATCGGCCACCTTGTCAATGATGGCTTCGATGGTCGTGGTATACGGAATCTCAAGAATTTCGATCAGATTTTCTTTCTTGAGGTACTGCCACTTGGCGCGCACCTTGAACGAACCGCGGCCGGTCTCGTAGATCTTACGCATCTCGGCCTCGTCAAAGATGATCTCACCGCCGGTCGGGAAATCGGGCGCGGGCAGCGTGGTCAGGATATCATGCTCGGGGTTTTTGATGCACTCGATAGCCGTGCGGCAGACCTCATGCAGATTGAACCCGCAGAAGCTCGATGCCATACCGACCGCAATACCGGTGTTCGCGGACACAAGGATATTCGGAAATGTGGTCGGCAGAAGGGTCGGTTCCTTCAGTTCGCCGTCGTAGTTGTCCACAAAATCCACCGCGTCCGCATCGATGTCGCGGAACAGCTCCTGACAGATGCCATCCAGCTTGGCTTCCGTGTAACGCGACGCAGCGTAGGCCATATCACGCGAATACACCTTGCCAAAGTTGCCCTTGGAGTCCACAAACGGGGTCAGAAGAGCCTCATTGCCGCGTGTCAGACGCACCATAGTCTCATAGATTGCGCCGTCACCGTGCGGGTTGAGCTTCATGGTCTGGCCGACGATGTTGGCCGACTTGGTGCGGTTGCCGTTCAGCAGGCCCATTTTGTACATGGTGTACAGCAGCTTGCGGTGCGACGGCTTAAAGCCATCGATTTCCGGGATGGCGCGCGACACGATGACACTCATCGCATACGGCATATAGTTTTTGCGCAGCGTATCGGTGATGGGCTGGGGCGTTGGCTCCAGCGGCGGCAGCACCGGGCGCTTGGGCTGTATTTCTTTTTTCTTAGGCACTCCTATGCCTCCTAAATTCCAAATTCATTACGAAATATCCGCCAAATCCAGATATTCGTGGCCGTTCTCCGCGATATATTCCTTACGGCCGGCGAGATTGTCACCGAGCAGCAGGTCAAACATATCGCTCGTCGCCTTGGCTTCCTCCGGCTCAACCCGAATCAGGCGGCGGCTTGCCGGATTCATCGTGGTTTCCCACATCATTTCGGCTTCGTTCTCACCGAGTCCCTTGGAGCGCTGGATGAGCACCTTTTTGCCCTCCAGTTTTTTCAGAATCGCGGCCTTTTCGGTCTCATCAAATGCGAAATAGCTCTTGCCCTTGTATTCGATCTCATACAGCGGCGATTCCGCGATATATACGTATCCCTTCTCGATGAGTGTCGGCGTGAGCCGGTACAGCATGGTCAGGATCAGCGTGCGGATCTGGAAGCCGTCCACGTCGGCATCGGTGCAGATGATGACCTTGTTCCAGCGCAGGCTGTCCAGATCAAAGGCCGACATATCCTTGGATGCCTTGGTCTTGACCTCGACGCCGCAGCCGAGCACCTTGAGCAGATCGGTAATGATATCATTTTTGAAAATCTTATCGTAATCGGCCTTGAGACAGTTCAAAATTTTGCCGCGCACAGGCATAATCGCCTGAAATTCCGCGTCGCGGCCCTGCTTGACCGAACCAAGCGCCGAATCACCCTCCACGATGTACAGTTCGCGGCGAGAAGTGTCCTTCGTGCGGCAATCGACAAACTTCTGCACGCGGTTCGCGACATCCAGATTGCCGGACAGCTTCTTTTTGATGTTCAGGCGAGCCTTTTCGGCCTGTTCGCGGCTGCGCTTGTTGATCAGAATCTGCTCGGCAATCTTGTCTGCCTCGGTCTTGTTCTCGATGAAGTAGACCTCCAGCCCCTGTTTGAGGAAGTCGGTCATAGCTTCCTGAATGAACTTGTTCGTGATGGATTTTTTCGTCTGGTTCTCGTAGGACGTGTACGTTGAGAAACAGTTGGTCACGAGCACCAGCGAATCGAACACATCCTGAAAGGAAATCTTGCTCTCATTCTTCTGATACTTGCCGATTTGCTTAATATAGCCGTCAATCGCCGACACAAACGCCGACCGCACCGCCTTATCGGGTGCGCCGCCATGCTCCAGCCACGATGAATTGTGATAATACTCGGTGCGGCTGACCGCAGACGAGAAGCAGAACGCACAGCTCAGCTTTGCCTTGTATTCGGGCTTGTCCTCACGGTCACGGCCGCGGCGCTCGGCCTCCAGAAACTGCACCGAAGTCAGCGGGTTCTCCCCCGCAATCTCGGTGACATAATCGACAATGCCGTTCTGATAGCAGAATTCCTCGGTCTCGAATTTGCTGCCCTGCTGGTCGCGCAGGATGAATTTCAGCCGATTGTTGACCACCGCCTGCCGTTTGAGCGTGTCACGGAAATATTCCAGCGGGATGTTGATGTCGGTAAACACCTCAAGATCGGGCCGCCAACGGATTTTCGTGCCCGTGCGCTTGGCATTTGTCGGCTTCCTCAGGAAGCCTTCCTTGCTGTCGGTCTTGTTTTCGCCTTTCTCAAAGTGCAGACTGTATTCAAACCCGTCGCGCACAATGGTCACGTCCATATATTCGGACGCATATTGGGTAGCACAGGTGCCCAGACCGTTGAGTCCGAGCGAAAACTCATAGTTCTCGCCCTCATTGTTCTTGTATTTGCCGCCCGCGTACAGCTCGCAGAACACCAGCTCCCAGTTGTAGCGCTGTTCGCCCTCATTCCATTCAATCGGGATGCCGCGGCCCATGTCCGCGACCTCAATCGAGCCGTCGCCGTAGCGCGTCACGGTAATTTCGCTGCCATGCCCCTCACGCGCCTCATCGATGGAGTTGGACAGGATTTCGAACACCGCGTGTTCGCAGCCTTCCAGCCCATCGGAGCCAAAAATAACGCCCGGACGTTTGTGGACGCGGTCAGCCCCCTTGAGGGACGATATGCTTTCGTTGCCGTATTCCGTTTTGGCTTTCCTCATAGGATACCTCTCCATTTAGATTCACAGATAGATTTATTATACCAATCCTTTTCGTTTTCGTCAAATCGGCGCGTTTGCCGTCTTTCCAAGTATATGCATATGCCCGTCCGGATTTTCATATACATGAGGACAGGAGGTGGCACGGATGGATCTTGCTGCGATTCTTGTTTATGGAGTTTTGGGGCTGATTGTCCTGCTTGCGCTTGGTGCACTGTCTGCGCCTGTGCGCTGGGGCGTGCGGCTGCTGGTGAACGCCTGCTTCGGCGTGCTGGGGCTAATCATCACCGGAGTATTCGGCGCGCTCGCCGGGCTGACCATTTCGATCAACCTGCTGACGGTGGCGCTTGCCACGCTGCTCGGTGTCCCGGGCCTTGCGCTTGTGGTGCTGCTGCAATTTCTCTTTTAGGCAAAACAAAAGCGCCCGGAGGGGGGAATCCGGACGCTTCTGTTTCGGTAAAAAGAGGGGTTGAAAAAGAGGAAAGGAGAATAGGGGGAATTCTCCCAAGCTGCCGAATCCGGCAGCCATAAAAAAGAGGGGTAAATAGGGGGGTAAAAGGAGTGTTCTTCCGAGGAGGGGGAGTCCTCGTTTGAACTGTTTCTATCATACCGAATATTTGTGTTCATCTCGTGTCCATTTTATGAAGGAATTTTCAAAAAATTATGAACAGCAGAAAATAAAAAACAAGCGCCGGAGAAAAAACTCCGACGCTTGTTGGATTCTCAGACAGATTATCTGTACTTGCGCTTCTTGGCGCGAGCAGCCTCAGACTTCTTGCGGCGCTTTACGCTCGGGCTTTCATAATGCTCACGCTTGCGGAGCTCGGAAAGCACACCCGCCTTCGCACAGGAACGCTTAAATCTTCTCAGCGCACTGTCCAAGGATTCATTTTCCTTTACGCGGACTTCCGACATCGTTTTCCCTCCCTCCGCGCGACCCTTTTTGGGCGCTTAAAAGCACGATTTCTGATGATGTTCCGCCGGTTTTACAACAGACAGAGACATTCCAATAAAACCGTAAGATTATTATACCGCCTTGCCGCGCTGTTGTCAAGTTTTTTCTGAAATTACTTTACAACAAGATTTACGATTTTATTCTTGACCACAATGGTCTTGATCAGGTTCTTACCTTCGATCGCCTTCTTGACCTTTTCATCGGCCAGTGCGGTATCAATCGCTGCCTGCTGCTCGCAGTCCATCGGCAGCTGGATGGTGCTCTTGAGCTTGCCGTTGACCTGTACGCCGATCTCAATCGAGGACTCAATGGTCTTGGCCTCGTCGTAAGCCGGCCACGGCTCAA
Source organism: Butyricicoccus sp. (assembly GCA_051868095.1). GTDB lineage: Bacteria > Bacillota > Clostridia > Oscillospirales > Butyricicoccaceae > Butyricicoccus_B. Next base: position 4,567 of record JBJDZO010000191.1, read on the forward strand.
GCGACAGCACGCTGGTCTCGCCGAGCATCTGCCACAGCTCCTCGGTGATATGCGGCGCAAATGGGCTGACCAGAGTCAGCAGGGTCTTGTACTCGGCCTTGTTGACACCCTTATCATAGAACTCATTGACCATAGTCATCAGGGCAGCAATCGCGGTGTTGGCCTTGAGGTTCTCGATGTCCTCGCCCACCTTCTTGATGGTCTTGTGCATCAGCACCTCATGCTGTGCCGAATAGCTGTCGCCCTCCTGTACCTGTTCGAACAGGTTCCAGATACGCTCCAGAAAACGGCGGCAGCCCTTGATGGACTTCGGGCTCCACGGAGCCGCCTTCTCAAAGTCGCCGATGAACATCTCATACAGGCGCATGGTATCTGCGCCGTAGGTATCCACGATCTCGTCCGGATTGACGACATTGCCGCGGGACTTGGACATCTTCTCGCCGTTTTCGCCGAGAATCATGCCGTGGCTGGTGCGCTTGGCATACGGCTCCTTCGTCGGCACAACGCCGATATCGTACAGGAACTTATGCCAGAAGCGGGAGTACAGCAGATGCAGCGTGGTATGCTCCATGCCGCCGTTGTACCAGTCTACCGGACCCCAGTATTCAAGCGCTTCCTTGGAAGCAATCGCCTTGTCGTTGTGCGGATCCATATAGCGCAGGAAATACCACGACGAACCAGCCCACTGCGGCATGGTATCGGTCTCGCGCTTCGCCGGGCCGCCGCAGCACGGGCAGGTGGTGTTGACCCAATCGGTCATCTTGGCGAGCGGCGACTCACCATTCTCAGTCGGCTCATAGGACTCGACATTCGGCAGAGTCAGCGGAAGCTGATCCTCCGGTACCGGCACCCAGCCGCACTTATCGCACCAGACGAGCGGAATCGGCTCACCCCAATAACGCTGACGGGAGAATACCCAGTCGCGCAGCTTGTACTGCACCTTGGCGCGGCCAATGCCCTTGCTCTCCAGCCATTCGATCATCGCCGGAATCGCATCCTTGACCGTTTTGCCGTTCAGAAACTCGGAATTAACCAGAATACCGGTCTCATCCTTTGCGGTGAAGGCCGCCTTCTGCACATCCTCGCCGCCGGCAACGACCTCAATGATCTCGCAGCCGAACTTCTTGGCAAAATCCCAGTCGCGGTCATCATGCGCCGGAACCGCCATAATCGCACCAGTACCGTAGCCCATCAGGACATAGTCGGACACGAAAATCGGGATTTCCTTACCGTTCACCGGATTGATGGCCATAACGCCGTCCAGCTTTACGCCGGTCTTGTCCTTGTTCAGCTCGGTGCGCTCGAAGTCGGACTTGCGCGCCGCTTCCTCACGGTACGCACGTACCGCGTCAATGTTCGCCAGCTTGTCCGCCCACTTCTCAATCGACGGATGCTCGGGCGAAATAACCATGTAGGTTGCGCCAAACAGCGTGTCCGGACGGGTAGTGTAAACGGTCAGGGTATCGCCTTCGGTGGTCTTGAAATCGACCTCGGCGCCAGTCGAACGGCCAATCCAGTTCTTCTGCTGAATCTTGACGCGCTCAATATAATCCAGATCGTCCAGATCATCGATCAAACGCTGGGCATACTCGGTGATCTTGAGCATCCACTGGCTCTTGGTCTTGTGGACAACCTCGCTGCCGCAGCGCTCACACACGCCATTGACAACTTCCTCGTTCGCCAGCACACACTTGCAGGAGGTGCACCAGTTTACATTCATTTCCTTCTTATAAGCCAGACCCTTCTTGAAGAGCTGGAGGAAAATCCACTGGGTCCACTTGTAGTAATTCGGGTCAGTGGTATTGATCTCGCGCGACCAGTCGAACGACAGACCAAGTGCCTTCAGCTGGCTCTTAAAACGCGCTACATTCTTTTTGGTGACCTCTGCCGGATGGATATGATTCTTGATGGCAAAATTCTCAGTCGGCAGGCCAAATGCATCCCAGCCCATCGGATAGAGCACATTAAAGCCCTGCATGCGCTTCTTACGCGCCACGATATCCAGCGCGGTATAGGAGCGCGGATGGCCAACGTGCAGGCCCTGACCGGACGGATACGGGAACTCAACGAGCGCATAGAACTTCGGCTTGGTGAAGTCCTGCGGCGCAGCGAAGCATTCCTTATCGTCCCAGATATGCTGCCATTTTTCCTCAATTTGTTTGTGTTCGTACTTATTCAATGGTGTTTCCCCCAATACTAAGAGTGAGGAGTGAGGAGTGAGGAGTGAGGAGCTGTGGGATCGCGCTTTGCGCGATGATAAAATCCGCCGCTTTGCGGCGCACCGAAACTCCTACCTCCTATCTCCTATCTCCTAATTATTCTTCAACGCCCAGCTCGGACAGCGCAATCTTCTCGCCGTCCTTCCACAGATTTTCCAAGCGGTAGAAATCGCGGGTCTCCGGCAGGAAAATATGCACGAGCATGCTGCCGTAATCCAGCAGAATCCACGACGAAGACTCAAAGCCTTCGACATGGTGCGGCATAATGTCGTGGTCGTTCTTGAGGCGGAACTCCACGCTGTCTGCCAACGCCTTGACCTGCGTGGTCGAGGTGGCCGAGCAAATGACGAAATACTCGGTCAGGGTGGTGAGCTGCTCGATGTGCAGCACTTCAATGTCATGACCCTTGCGTTCGAGCAGGGCTTCACATGCGTATTTTACAAGTTCTTTCGCGTCCATATTCGCGCTCCTTTGTTTAAAATTAAGGTAAGGCCGCATCATTCGGCGAGAGCGATTTGCGAGAAAATTTTGCGAACTGATGAGGCGCGATTTTGCAGGAATACTTGCTGTATTGCAAAAAATCGCAACGAAATCATGGCGCAAAATTTCCGCAAAGCGCCGAAGCTGCAATTGTGCGGTATTGCCTAAGCTTCCGGATCGTTTACCGGGGCTGAAGGTTCGCTTACTTCGCCGGCAGATTCACCGCCCGCGCTGCCGGAACTGCCGCTGTTGCTCGAACTTTCACCCGAGCTTCCGCTGCTTCCCGAATCATCGCTGGAATTGCCGCTGCTTCCCGAATCACCCGAGCTGCCGGATTCGCTGCTGCCGCCCGAACTCCCCGAATTTCCCGAACTGCCACTCGATTCGCTTCCGGAATTTCCGCTGTTGTCCGAGTTGTTTGAGTTGCCCGAATCCTCATCGCCTTGGTCATCGTCGCGGCTGCTGCTTGATGAATCACTTTCAGGCGAAGTGTACTGCTCATTCTCGTCGTCATAATCGAGGCTGTACGAAGAATCTTCGTCCTCGTCATCCTCCGACTGGCTGCTGCTCTTCCCCGAACCCTTGGTCGGCCCGGATACCAGATCCAGACTGGTAATTTTCTTATCATACGGATTGAAATATTCGTTGATGAGCTTCAGAGATTCCCTCTCGTTGACAAAATAGAACGAAAGCTCGGTATCGTTTCCAGCCGTACTCATCGCCGAATAGCCCGGCAGCGTAAACATATTGATGCCGGTGTCCGTTTTGATCTGGAAGGCCTGTCCGGCCAGCCAGAGCATTTCGCCCGCCGTAATATCGGTTTTCACGTTGTTGAACACCGCTTGTGCGATACCCCTGGCATTGACCGCGTTTTTCAGTGTCAGCACTTTTTTCGCCAGATACTTCAGGAATTCCTGCTGCTTGGCGATGCGGGTTTCATCACCGTTTTTGTATTCAGCCGGCACATACTGGGTATATCCTGTGCCGTTTTTGCGCCAGCGCAGGAACTCAACCACTTCTTCGCCATTGAGGTGACGCATACCGGCCTCCGGGAATTTGATTTCCAGCTTCTGTACCGGGTCGGAATACATCATCGGGAACGGGATTTCATAATCCACGCCGCCGATCGCGTCTACAATGTCTGCGATGCCCTGAAAATTCACGACAATATATTTGTCGGGCGTGAAGCCCATCACCTGCTTGACCTGCTTTTTGGTTTGTTCAATGCCCTGTCTGGTGCCATAAGCCGCATTGATTTTACGGCTTGCACCAGTCTTGTTGACGTTCGACATCGTGTCACGCGGGATATTCATGACATTCATCGTATGCTCCTTGGTGTCAAACGCTATGACCATGATATTGTCGGTACGAGTCTCATCAATATCGGTCGCACAGACAACAAACGTAAAGAAATCATCGATACGATCCCCCATATTGAGGTCAACGCTCGGCATATCGCCGTTTTCCGGGTCCTTGATGGTGGAATCATTGACATGTTCGGCCAGGCTGGGCGGCTTAGCAACCATCGCGACATATACGCCGCCTGCTGCTGCCACCGCAAGAATAGCGAGCAAAATCCCGAGAAGCACCTTTTTCACGATGGAACATGTTTTTTTCACCTTCTTCGGCCTTGCTGCTGCGGGTCTTTTGCTTCTATAACCGCTGCCGCCGAAAATTTTCATTGTTTTCCTCCTGAACTAATGCACCGTCAAGCGCGCAGAACTCCCTGATGAATCAGCCAGTTACGCGCTTCAAACGTATCTTTATGTATGAGTTTTCCCCGTTCTACCAAGTCGGTCAGTGAAAAATCGAAGCAATACAGCAACGCCTGATCGATATCCCGCTCAGCAATCGCCCGCGCAGGCTCGACCCCTTTGAAGTCGCGTGTTTCTTCGATAAAATCGGCCAGGTAAATGATCTTGTCGAGCAGTGTCATCTCTGCACAGCCCGTGGTATGGACAGCGATCGCATGCACAATGTCAGCCGGCGCATGGTAATCTCTCTCTGCGATGGCGGCCGCAGTCTTACCGTGCAGCATCTTCCATTCCATTTTTTCAACATCACACGGTATTATACCGTATTTTTCGCACAAATACAACTGTTCTTCACGAGAAAGTCTTTTTGTAATGTCATGGAGAATGGCGGCAAAGGCGCATTTTTCCTCATCCTCGCCAAACCGTTTCGCCAACATAATAGCCGCGCGCTCACATCCCAGCGTATGTTCCAGCCGGTAGCCGCTCAGCCTCGAGAGGATTTCTTTTCGCATCGTCGCATCACATAACATACAAAAAACCGCCTTTCGCCTTAAAAATTAGTCTTTTTCGAACGTGTATAACCGGTTTTGCTCAATAAACTCAAATACTGTGGGCGGCACCATTTCGCGCAGCGCCTGCCCCGCGCGCAATTGGGTCGAGGAAATCTCCACCACCGGGCTGTCCACCAACTGGATATCCGCGTGATATTTTTCCCGCAGCATGGCGGCCTTTTCCTGAAGTCCCTCCTGCTGCCCCGCGCCGCGCGCCACCACAGCCAGCGTACATATTCGGCAGATTTCCTCCGGATTGCGCCAGCCGTAGTCAAGCATCATCAGCATATCCGTGCCCATGATTAAAAACAGTTCCCCATATTTCCCGGTTTCATGCAAAGCACGCAGGGTATCAATGGTATAACTTGCGCCGCCGCGGTCGATCTCGATGGTATTCAGTTCGGCCCAGTCGTGCCCCTCCAGCATCAGCTCAACCATTTCACACCGCTGACGGGTATTGGCCGAACCGGCGGGCATTTTCTTATGCGGCGGCAGATTAGTCGGGATGAACAGCACCTTATCCAGACCGAGCGCCTCCTTGACGCACTCCGCCGCGTGCAGATGTCCCAGATGCGGGGGATTGAACGTGCCCCCCATGATCCCCGTGCGCATGCTTATTTCTCCAGCACGATCTTGCGCTTGTCCGGGTCGGAGGACTCACGGTACAGCACAAATTTGGTGCCGATCACCTGCACGCCGTCCGCGCCGGTCTCCTCGCACAGCGCCTCAGCCACGGTTTTCGGGGTCGCCATGGCGCTTTCCAGCACCTTGCCCTTGACCAGCTCATGGTTTTCCAGCAGCACGTTGAGCTGCTCGACTACTCCTTCCGTCACACCATCCTTGCCGATGTGCAGGGTTACGGCCAGCGGATTTGCCAGCTTGCGCAGCTGGGCGCGTTGTTTACTCGTCAGCATAAATTTTTACTCCTGAATCTGATTTTTTAATGTTTCCGCAAAGGCAGCAAGCGCCTTCGCCCGATGCGAAATCCTGTTTTTGACGTCCGCGGGCAGCACCCCGAACGTACAGCCATACTCCGGCACATAAAACAGCGGATCGTAGCCGAAACCGCCATCGCCGCTCAGTGCCCGGGTAATCACGCCTTCGCAGGCGCCGCGCACGGTAAATTCCCGTCCGTCCGGCAGCACGCACGCAATCGCGCAGACAAACCGCGCAGTGCGCTTCCCATCCGGCACGGCTTCCATCTCGCGCAGCAGCTTAGCATTGTTTTCCTCATCGCCGCCGCCCGAATACCGCGCCGACCAGACACCCGGCGCACCGTCCAGCGCGTCCACGCACAGGCCGCTGTCATCCGCGACAGCGGGCAGGCCGGTAAATTCGGCTGCCGCGCGCGCCTTGATGTGCGCATTTTCTTCAAAAGTTTCCCCATCCTCGGTCGGCTCAGGCGCATCCGCAGGCAGCAGCACAATCTCCACGCCCAAACCCGCAAGGATGTCACTCAACTCGCGCAGCTTCTTTTTGTTGTGGGATGCTAAAACAAATTTCATAGTTCACTCCAAACGGAATCAGTTAGGAGTGAGGAGTGAGGAAGTAGGAGTTTCGGAACGCCGCAAAGCGGCGATTGAAACAATCGCGCCCAGCGCGATACCACAACTCCTATCTCCTATCTCCTAACTCCTACCTCCTTAAAGTTCTCCTGTGATTTTCTTTTGTTCACGGCACAGCTTGGCGGT
>JBJDZO010000192.1:0-11244 GCA_051868095.1 Butyricicoccus sp.
TCATCTGTGCGCCGGTATAACCATAGGTGACGCCGACAATACGGTTTTGCTTTTCTGCCAGCGCGATTAGTTCTTCCGCCTGCTCGGTCGTAAAGCAAAGCGGCTTCTCACAGACGGCATGCAGACCGGCTTCGAGTGCGGCTTTCAGAATTTCGTAATGGGTAAAGTTCGGGGTTGCAATGGATACCGCCTGAATACCGTCCGGCCGTTTGGCCTCTTCGGCAAACATGGTCTTATAATCCGGATAGCAGCGCTCAGGCGCGACACCCCAGCTCATGCCAAATTCACGGCCACGCGCTTCATCGACATCAAATGCACCGGCGCAGAGCGTAAACAGACGATCCCGCAGTGCGGAATTGCGATGAATATAGCCGATCTGGCTACCGCGGCCGCCGCCGACCATACCCCAGCGGATGGGCTGTTCCAGATGAAATTCTTCATTAAACATGGTGTATTCCTCCTATGCATCCAAGGTTCGGGAGATTTCTTCAAAATAATCCAGACTCTCGGGGTTTTGCAGCGCGTCCCGGTTGGTGACTGCGCGATGGTTCAGCAGATTGGTTACGGCCGATTCGACCTTTTTGCCGTTGAGTGTGCGCGGTAAGTCCGGAGCAGGCAGAATCAGCGCAGGTACATGGCGAGGGGAGGCATTGACGCGGAGGGTCGTGCAGATTGCCTTTTTCATGGCATCATCCAGTGTGATACCCTCCTTGGTCTGAACAAACAGGATGACACGCTGATCCCCATGATATTGCTGGCCGATTGCCAGACTGTCCGCAACGCCTTCGATTTTGTCCACCTGATTGTAAATTTCCGCCGTACCGATGCGCACGCCGGAGGGCTTCAGGATCGCGTCCGAACGGCCATAAAAGGTCACGCCGCCGGTATCCGAATGAATCTGTACATAATCGCCATGCCGCCAGATGCCGGGGAAAACGTCAAAATACGCTTCCCGATAGCGTTTCCCGTCTGCATCGTTCCAAAAGTACAGCGGCATGGACGGCGTCGGATACCGGCAGACCAGTTCACCCTGTACGTCACGCACCGGCTTACCGTCATCATCAAAGCACTCGACCGGCATCCCAAGGCCGCGTGCCTGCAATTCACCGGCATAAACCGGACAGAGCGGGCTGCCGATTGCAAAGCATCCATTGATATCGGTGCCTCCTGCGATGGAGTTAAAATGCAGGTCGCTTTTCACTTCGCGGTAAACCCATGCAAAGCCCTCGTCTGAAAGGGCCGAACCGGTCTGAGAAATCGAGCACAGCGCCGACAGATCGGCATTGCTGCGCGGAGAAAATCCTTTGGCCATCAAGCCGTGAATATAGCTGGCCGATAAACCAAAGACGGTCACGTGTTCCTGCTCGAGAATCTTCCAGATTGCAGCATCATCCGGATAGGCGGGATTGCCATCATAAAGCACCAGCTTTGCGCCGGCGCCCAGAGCCGCCGCCTGCCAGTTCCACATCATCCAGCTGCATGTTGTAATATACAGCAGAGTGGAGCGTTCGTCAATGTCACTGTGCAGCATGACTTCCTTGAGCTGATTGAGCAGCAGACCGGCCGCGGACTGCACCATACATTTGGGTTTGCCGGTCGTGCCGGAGGAAAACATAATCACCAGCGGATGACTGGCACCAAGCGGTTCAAAATGGAAATCCGAAATATCCCGGTCACCCAGATAGTCCTCCCAGCGGGCGGCATGGGGGATACCTGCGCAGTCTGTGGAATCTCCCGCGTAGTGCGCGATGACCACACGACGTACCGAAGGGATTCCCTGTGCGATTTCTTTGGCATGTCCAAGCACATCAAAGCGCTTGCCTTTGTAAAAATAGCCGTCTGCCGTCACGAGAACGGTCGGTTCGGTCTGGCCCAGACGGTCAATTGCGGCCGCCGGCCCAATATCCGTTGCACAGGAGCACCAAACCGCGCCGATTGCTGCCGCACCGAAATACGCGATGATGGTTTCGGGCAGATTAGGCAGATAGCCTGCCACACGGTCTCCCGGCTGCACGCCGTCCGCGCGCAGCGCCTCGGCAAACCGCAGAACCTGTACACGGAATGCATCTTTGGTATAGGTGCGGCGCACCTGATCTTCCCCGCAGAAGACAACCGCTTCCTCGGTTCCGTGCATATGGCGCAGCATATTTTCCGCGAAGTTCAGACGTGCGCCCACAAACCACTGTGCACCCGGAAATTTTTTCAGATCATCCACAACCGCGGTATACTGCGTTTCGCAGAGAATATCAAGATAGTCCCACAAAGCGGCCCAGAATGCTTCCGGTTCGGCTACAGACCATTCATAGAGCGCCGAATACTCCGGGAAACTTTTGCCCGTCCGCCGCTCGGTGAACCGCAGAAAATCCTGCATTCTGGATGCCTGCCGCCGTTCAGGGGTCGGCGCCCACAGCGCTTCCTTCATGGCAAGTCCTCCTTTGTCAGCAGCCGAGCTGTGCACGCATAAATGCGCGTGCCTTCTGCGCATATTCGAGCGGGTCTGCTTTCGCGGGATCCTGCTCGGCTTCCACAACAATCCAGCCTTCGTAATCGCTTTCCTTCAGAATCGCAAAGATCGCATCCCAGTCTACGCAGTTGCCGTCGCCCGGCACGGTGAACATGCCGTTCTTCACGCCCCAGAGGAAGCTCTGTCCGCCAGCCTTGACCTGTTCGAGCACCTCGCGGCGCACGTCCTTGACGTGAATATGCGCAACGCGGCCTATGTACTTTTTCAGGATTGCGACCGGATCTTCTCCCGCAATGGTAGAATGCCCGGTGTCAAACAGCAGGCCGACCAGAGCCGGATCGGTCAGCTCCATCAGACGGTCGATTTCCTCCAGAGACTGGATTCCGGTGCCGATGTGGGGGTGGAAGCAGACCTTCATCCCTTTTCGCTGGGCCCGGCGGCCCAATTCATTCAGCCCTTCGGCCAGATTGCGCATCTGCGCATCGCTCAGAACCGGACAGTTTGCAAACAACGGGGTATCCTCCTGTCCGTGGATGGTCACGCCGCATTCACCGACGCCGATGACACGTGCGCCCAGCCCGTAGGTGAAATCCATATGTTTTTCGAATGCGTCATAGGTGCGCTCGTTCTCGAAGGTGGTAAAAAAGCTGGAAAACCACATGTTGCAGATTTGCAGTCCGCGCAGCGCGAGCGCCTTTTTCAGGGTATCAAAATCCTTGGGATATTTGCATCCGCCCTCGCTGCCCTTGTATCCGGCAAGCGCCATTTCACTCAGGCACTGCTGGTAGGTCAGTTCGCCGCCCAGCGACGGCAGATCGTCATTCGTCCAGTTGATCGGAGCACATCCAAATTGTATGTTCATAGCAGTCTCCTTTTTAATATTTCCGCAGGGTTTTGACCACGCTGTTCAACGCTTCATAGGCTGCGCGTACCGATTCCTTTTCTGCGACCGAGGCGGTGCCGACACGCCAGAAATTTTCATAGCCTTCGGTCATCGTGCCGGGCAGAACCATAATTTCAATCAGCGTCGAGACATCCGACCGCTTGCTGTCTGCGATGGCGGCGTGCAGCTCCTCCAGAGTCGTCACGCGCCAGGTTTTTGCGCCGTAAGCAGAAGCCAGTTTCGCATAGTCTACCGGTACATAGCCACCGGTCAGACCGCCGGTAGACAATTCCCGGAAACGGAATTCGGTGCCGAAGGTGCCCATGCCCTGCGAGCGCTCCAGATTGTGAATGCACTGATGACCACTGTTATTGAACAGCAGAACGTTGATCTTTTTTCCCTCCTGAATACTGGTCAGCAGATCCGAATGCCCCATGAGGAAGCCGCCGTCACCGACAAAGGCATATACTTCATGCTCCGGGTCAGCAAGCTTGACGCCCAGTGCGCCCGACACCTCATAGCCCATGCAGGAGAATCCGTACTCCAGATGATAGGCACCCGGGCGGCGTGCCGTCCAGACGCGTTCGAGATCGGACGGCAGACTGCCAGAGGCCGAAACAATATTGTCTTCGCGCAGCAGTTCATTGAGCTTCATCAGCACACGGGTTTGGTTCAGTGCGCCGCCATCCGGAGCCTCCAGAGCCGCAAGACGCGCGAGTTCGGTCTGCCACGCTGTTTGTGCGGTGCGCACTTCGCCGTCCCAGCTGCTGTGCCAGCCACGCGCACGCAATGCATGGTGCATCGCTTCCACGCCTTCCTGCGCGTCCGCAACAATGGATTCGGCGTCCAGCTTGAGCGCATCCATCCGGCTGGTGTTAATGGCGACAAAACGCGCATGGGATGCAAAACCATTCTTGGAGTTGGTAACAAAGTCATTGAGCTTGGTGCCGACCGCCAGAACCAAATCCGCCTGTTTGACGATCTGATTGGCAGCCAGGGTGCCGCAGATGCCGGCGCAGCCCAGATACCAGCCGCTTTCGCAGCAAACCTCGCCCTTACCGGCCTGTGTTTCTGCAACCGGGATGCCAAAATCTTCGGCAAGCGACAAGACGGCCTCTCCGGCGTTGCTGTAACGTACACCGCCGCCCGACAAAATGACCGGCCGTTTGCTCGCGGCCAGCAGTTCGACTGCCCGCGCAATCGCGTCGGCACTTGCAGGCTGACGATCCAGATACCATACCCGCTTCTGGAAGAATTCCTCCGGATAGTCATAGGCTTCGCCCTGTACATCCTGCGGAATGCAGACCGTCACTGCACCGGTACGTGCCGGGTCAGTCAGTGTGCGCATCGCGTTCAGCATGGCGCTCATCAGCTGCTCGGGCCGCTGCACGCGATCCCAGTAGCGGCTGACCGCTTTGAACGCATCGTTGACCGAAACCGAATAATCCTCATCATGCTCCAGCTGCTGCAGTACCGGGTCGGGCTGACGGTCTGCATAGGTATCGGACGGCAGCAGCAGCACCGGAATGCGGTTGACCGAAGCGGTACCGGCTGCGGTGACCATATTCAGAGAGCCGGGACCGATGGAGGCCGTGCAGGCATAAATCGCACGGCGGCGCATCTGCTTGGCAAACGCAACACAGACATGGGCGATTTCCTGCTCATTTTTGCCCTGCATAAACGGCATGCGGTCGGCGTACTGTTCCAGAGCCTGGCCCAGGCCGACAACATTGCCGTGACCGAAAATTCCCATCACGCCGCGCACGAATTTGGTTTCCACGCCGTCTGCACAGAGATACTGCGCATCCAGAAAGCGTACCAGTGCCTGTGCCATGGTCAGACGGATCGAATGATTCATGATTCTCTCTCCTTTTCTTGCTCAGCGATAATCGTATTCTTCTGCCGGGATGTCCTGTACCAGTTCAGCGTTCATCGCTGCGCGTGCCAACAAAAGCATTGTGGCAATGGCAAAGGAGAAAACAAAATATATGGGATTCATAGAAATACTCCTTTAAATGTCGGGCCAATATTTCGCGCCCGGCTGTTCGACCCAAAGATACTGCGGATCAAAATCCGGTCCCAGATACGGGTTGCCTTCCAAATGGCGAATGATCCAAAGATAATACATGGCATATCCGGGCGCAGCTACCTGCGGATGCGCCAGATTGGGTTCAATCAGGACGGTGTCATTATGCTCAAGCAGCACGCCCTCATCGCCCAGACGCAGCAGGCCGAAGCCGTTTTCGGGATAGAACTTGTAGAAATAGATTTCGGGCTGCGCGTGCGAATGGGACGGGAAGCCCGACCATTTTCCCGGATAATGCATATCCTCGCCAAACATAATGTTGGATTCCGGGGAAATGCGGAAGTCCTGCGCCGTGCGTACAATGCGGGTACCGGCCTCGTTCATAAAGCCCTTGCCGCGCACCTCAACCACGACATCCTCTCCCGCTCGAATCGTCGGCGGGAAAATCCGTTCATTTGCCGTGCGGATGACGGCAACTTCACTGTCTGCCGCCACGCCGCGCACGGTGATGGAGACATCCCGGGGCAGGTTGATGCTCCAGATGGTATCATTGGTGTACGTCGGGCGAACAGCATGTACAATCTGGCCATTATACTCGACGTCGATTTCTCCGTATAGAAGGACAAAAACACGCTCCAGCGGTTTGTCATCCGAAAAGGACATGCCCGGCGTCAGCTTGAGTATGCCGAAATCCATCAGCATATCGCTGTGTTTGCCGTCCAGTTCGGTGATTGCCTGATATCCTGCCGCGAACGGCTCGGTCTGATGCAGTCTCATAGGTCGATTCCTCTTTTCCATAACAGCGAGATGATGCGGCGCGCCTGTTTTTCCACGCACGCGATTGGTTCTTGAAACAGTTTCAGCCGGTCAAATTCGTCTGGATATTTTTCCAGTTCAGCACGCAGCCCGTACCCGAGCGTTTTCCGCAGAATCGTGCCGAAATTCATTTTGCCGACATGCGTGCTGCATATCCGGAGAATATCCGGTTCCCGGATACCGCTTGCGCCATGAATGACGAGGGGCAGCGTGCAGCATCGCTCGATCTGTTCGAGCACCGGAAATTGCAGCGAAACTTTTTGGGTGGTTAACCGGTGAATATTGCCGACCGAAACCGCCAGCCAGTCGGCTTCGGTTTGCTGCTGCATTTGCAGCGCTTCTTCGGGGGCGGTCAGCTGAATCTCGGTTTCGCCCAGATCGCTGTAGGGCACGGCTCCCAGTTCGGCTTCCAGCAGGACACCGTTTTCGTGTGCCCGCTGCGCCAGATCCCGTGTTACCTTCAGGTTTTCATCGAGAGGCCGTTTGGATCCGTCATACATGACGGATGTGAAGCCGCATTGGATGGCCCGCTCGATGACGGCGGGGTCGGTACAGTGATCGAGATGAACCCCGACCGGCACGGCAGATGTTTTCGCCAGAGAGCACAGGAGCGCCGCCCAATGCTCCAGCTCCATGGTGCGGCGAGCGTCCCGGTTGAGCATCAAAAGCACCGGCGCCTGTTCGCTTTCCGCCGCATGGATAACCGCCTGCGCATCCTCATAGCCAAATACATTGAAGCCGGCAACAATACGCTGCTCCTGCGCAGCCGCTGCCACGTAATCGCGTTCCCATTTCATGGAGTCATCTCCCTTTCGTGTGCGGCGCGGTGCGCTTCGGCTGCCGCAAAATCCGGCATTGCATCGCCGCAGCTGATGGTTGTCAGGGCAATCGAGGCGCAGGCCGTACCGAGCTGCATGGCATAGGTCAGCCCCTTTCCGCGCAGCAGGCCGTACATCAGTCCGGCGGCATAGGCATCGCCGGAACCGAAGGTCTTGACGGCCGCAGTTGGAATGACACCGCAGCGGACGATTTCACCGTCTGCCGTATAACCGGCTGAACCGTTTGCGCCGTCCTTGACGATCACCAGCTGTACGCCCTTTTCAAGCAGCGCGCGCGCCGATTTTTCGTTGTCCCTGTTGTAGGGCATGGACAGATATTCCACCGCGTCAAATTCTTCCCGGTTGCCGATTACAATATCGCATTGGGTAATCGCCTGTGCATAGCACTGCGCGGTTTCTGCACGGCTCTGCCAGCCGAACGGGCGATAGTCAATGTCCAGCACGGTCAGAACATCATGTCTGCGTGCCGTATGCAGAATCTCAAACATGGCTTCCCGCGAAGGGGATTGGGAAAACGCGGTGCCGGACAACATGACCGCCTGCGAGGACGCGATCAGATCGTGATGGACCTCGCGCACCGCATACAGCATATCGGCGGTACCTGCGCGATACAGATAAGTACCATGATGGAAAGCGTTGCCGCCCGTGGCATAGCCGCCGCTTTGCTCGGCGCTGATGATTTCGGTGAGTGCGATGCAGTTGCGTGCGCCGGTGGTATCTACCGCAATGCCTGCGGTTTCGATTCCGGCATGGCGGAAAGTCTCGAGAATATATTCCCCCATACCATCCCGCGCGACCTTACCGAGAAATCCGGTTTTCATCCCCAAACGTGCCGCACCCTGTACGATATTTGCCGGGGAACCGCCGACCGACTTGGTGAAATACGGAATTTCAGCAAACGAACAGCCAGCCTGCGCGGTGTTCAAATCAATTCCTGCCCGTCCTGCCAGAAGCAGTTCCAGCTTGCGTCCCTGCGGAATTTTCATGGAAAATGACCTCCTTCAGACCTTTTTCTCTTTGCTGGATTTATCATAACACTTTCGGTTTACGCTTTCAACTTTCGCTTTCTTTCGGTTCCGTTTATTGCATATTGACGTTTCGATTTATTTCGGTTATACTGGTTTTAACCAAAGGAGGGTGCAGGTATGACCAGCCGTATCGAGGAAATCCGAAATCTTTTATTTACCCGGAAAAAAGTATCTGTAAGTGCACTCAGCGCCCAATTCGGCATCAGTGAGGTGACAATCCGAAAGGATTTGGAGCGTCTGGAGCGGGAAGGAATTGCACAGCGCGTGTATGGCGGCGCGGTTTTGGCAGAAAATGCGCTTCCGCCTGCGCTGACCCACATGGAGGATCGCGTGCGCGCTGAACTGGCCGAGGCCGCATGCAGCGAGATCTGTGATGGAGACAGTATTTTTCTGGGTTCCGGAAAAACCTGCTGCTATTTGGCCAAGCTTCTTGACCGGTTTCGCGGTCTTTCGATTGTCACAAACAACATTACTGCGCTCGGCGATTTGCTGCGTACCGATGCGCGGGTGTATCTGCTCGGCGGAGAGGTGACCTCAACCGATGCCCATACCCTGTTTTCCAGCCCGGAAAATCCAAACACCTTCACCGACAATATTTTCGTCTCCAAAGCGTTCACCAGTATTTCCGGTATCGATCTGCAGGCGGGTCTTACCGTTCATTCGATTGTTTCCACACATATTTACCGCAATCTGCCTTCCATTGCCCGTTCGTGGTATCTCATGGCGGACAGCAGCAAGTTCGATAAAATCGCCATGTATCCGGTGGCCGAACTGCGCACGGTACAGTGTCTGATTACCGACGCGCTGCCCACGGCCTATCGGGAGCAGGCGGACAAGGACGGGGTCGAGGTCCGGATTACGGCACGCACGTGAATCCAATCCCGGCTTTCCGGACAAGAACCGCGCCAGAAAGCACAAAAAAAGTGGCATGACATACCGTCATACCACTTTTTGTTTTTTTGTTTGGAGATCATACCTTCTGCGATTCGCGCTCGAGAAGCTCCTGCATGATTTTCGGATATTCCTTATCCAGTTTATAGAACAGCATAATCACAATCATTGCAACACCCAGAGCAGCGATGCCGTAGATATAGAGATTGGAGATGGTCTCGGCTGCGTGGGAACCCGCTTCTACTTCGGCGCCGGTGTAACCGGAGCTGCTCATAATAAAGCCAATCAGAGCCGAACCAATGCCCTGGCCAAACTTCTGACCCGAGGTAACCGCCGACTGAATTGCGCCTGCGGTGCGCAGACCGGTTTTCCACTGGCCATACTCGATGGCATCCGCGATCATCGTGAAAATCAGGCCCAGAATCGGGGTCATACCGATGCCGCGCAGCAGTCCGCCGACCGTGACAACGGTGACGTTCAGCGGGCTTATGGTGATAATCAGCGAGCCTGCGATGATAAACAATGCACCAATGATGCACCAGTTGCGCTTGCTGGTCAGATGCATGACAAAACCAAGACCGAGAGTGGCAAAAATGGTGATGCCATAGCATGCCGCGTTGACATTGCCGATGATATTGGAGTCCTTGATAATCTGCTTGCAGTAATAGGATGTCATAGTACCGGAGAAGGTCTGATACATGGCGAAAAACACGAAAAACAGGAACAGCATGATGAAATACTTGTTCCGGAACAGCGCCGGAATGGCTTTTTTCAGAGGAATTTTCTCCTCACCGTAATCGTCAAGCACCTGCACGCGCTCACGTACGCAGCAAAAGCAGAACAGCATGGAGGCCGCTGCAAGAGAAGCATAGATTGCAGTCAGGACAATCCAGTTTTTCTGAGAATCCATACCGCCGGGCATGGAATTTAGAATGCGTGTAAAGAAATAGGTGACAAGAATATTGCCGATCGGGCTCATGGACATGCGGACAATGTTGATTTTGGCACGCTCGTTCTGATCACGGGTCATATAAGTCATCGTGGTCGCGAACGGCAGCTGGAACATGGTATAAACAACGGTCAGCATCAGGTTATAGGTAACAAATACGTAAATTGCCTGTGCAAACTGGCCGACATGCTGCGGCACGGTCATGAGCAGTACGGCCGCGACAGCATAGGGGATGGACATGCGCAGCATCCAAACACGGGCACGGCCGTATTTGGAGCGGGTGCGGTCTACAATGAAACCTGCGGTGATGTCCGAAACGCCATTGAAGACCTGAGAAAGTGCGATAATCATACCGATAACGACGGCCGGAACGCGGGCAACGTCGGTATAAAACAAGGTCAGCAGGCTGGTTGCGATTGTAAAAACAATGTTGGTCGAAATTTCACCCATACCGTAGGCAAATTTTTCAAAGCCGGAAACCCGATCCTTCTGAATCAGTTTGCCGTATCCGTTCAAATTCATGGAATGGCCCCTTTCTTGGTTATCTGATTTGGTGCAGTGTGCGAATTTATAGAAGGAACCCCTTATAATTTGAGAGATTTCGGCGGGAGCATGCAACACGCTCCCGCCATAGGCTGGAGAAAAGATTAAAAGAAATAAGAGGTAAGCTATAAGCAGATGAAAATGCGTCCTTGCATGAGTCCGGCATCGGACCATGTTTTCTCTGACTGCGTGGATGGAAATCTGGTGATATATCTCTTGAAAACCAAGAGACCGGTCTCTCGGTTTTCCGAAAGAAAAGCCGCGTCCGGAAGCTTTGCGTGTATTCAGGAAACGACTTATTAAGCGATAAAACGATAGAGATTCCGGTATTTTCTTAATAAGAGACCGGTCTCTTTAACGGATTTAATTATAACATGTCGATTTGCGTTTTGTATATCGGGATGTTGCACAGCTTTTCGTGAAAAATTGAAGTATTTTTCCGCAAATATTCAATGCGGTGTTGACTTAGGATATTGAAGCATATAGAGGCATATAAAGGTGACATTTTAAGCAAAATGTCACTTTTGATACAATATACGAACAGTATAACTTATAAGAGCAATATGTCCGATTTATGATACGGATAAAGAAAAAAGCTTCAAATGTGCACGATTTGAAAGGCATATGTAAGGAGGATGACGATGCAGCACGAATGCAGAATCACAGTATTGGAGCCTGCAAATAAAAAGTCAAGCCCCAAATGAGCCTGACGAAAGAAAAATTTGTAGGTAGTAGGTAGAGAAAAATGGCAGCACAAAAAGGCCGCCGCAAAAGCGCCGACCTGAAAGATCAGATAGCAGTTGGT
>JBJDZO010000193.1:0-2539 GCA_051868095.1 Butyricicoccus sp.
TTTCCCAATAGAAATCTTCATGTGTCCTTATTTTCATTATAGCATTGCCCGGAAGACTTGAAAAGCAAACATTTTTTGAACAGGATGGCGCATTTTTGCGGCCTTTGTCTGTTTGCACAAGTTTTTGCGCCGGAAATCAGGGGATTTGTCGCGTATTTTTCGTGCAGGCATTTGTTTTTTTCAAAATTATAGCGTATACTAAATACTGAATACATATGGTTCAAAGAAGGAGCATTTTGCCTGCTATGAAGCTACTTATTTTATTCGGCGGCCTGTCGAACGAGCACGAGGTTTCCCGTGTGTCGGCGTCGTCGATTGTACGAAACGCAGATAAAGAAAAATATGAGCTGGTAACCGTCGGCATCACCAAGGATGGCCGCTGGCTGCTCTATGAAAACGCCGACCCGGATAAAATGGCATCGGGGGCATGGGAGCAGGAAGCAACCATTCCGGCGATGCTGGTGCCCGACCGTTCGGTGCATGGGCTGATTGTCCTGCGCGATGGGGGAACCGAAACCATTCGTATCGACTGCTGTTTCCCGGTGCTGCACGGCTTCGGCGGCGAGGACGGCACCGTGCAGGGCCTGCTGACGCTGGCGGGTATCCCGTTTGTCGGCCCGGGTGTGGCTGCATCGGCCGATTCTATGGATAAGAGCCTGACCAAGGGCATCGTCGCGCGCGCAGGCGTGCGTCAGGCGGCGTATTATGTCGCGCTGCGTCCGGACTTCGTACACGACGCGGATACGGTTATGCGCGAAGCCATGGATAACCTGAAGCAGTTCCCGGTATTCATCAAGCCGTGCTCGTCCGGCTCGTCGGTCGGTGTGCACAAGGCGACCGACCTCGACAGTCTGCGCGAAGGCCTCGAAGAAGCTTTTCAGTGGGACAGTAAGGTGCTGGTCGAGGAGTTCATCGCGGGCCGGGAAGTCGAAGTTGCCGTGCTCGGCAATCGTGCCACCCGCGCAAGCATCGCGGGTGAAATCGCACCCACGCAGGAGTTCTATACCTACGACGCCAAGTACAACGACGATTCCTCGGCGCTGTACATCCCGGCGCGCATCCCGGATGAAGCTATGGAGACCGTCCGCAAGAATGCGCTGCGCGTGTTCTCGGCTATGGGCTGCCGCGGCCTGTCGCGTGTCGATTTCTTCTGCACCTTTGATACGAATGAAATCATCTTCAACGAAATCAACACCATTCCGGGCTTTACCTCGATCAGCATGTACCCCAAGCTGTTCGCGCACGAGGGCATTTCGTACCCGGCGCTGATCGACGCGCTGGTCGAGCTTGCGCTGGAGGAGCATCATGGATAACAGACCAATCGGCGTGTTCGATTCGGGCGTCGGCGGGTTGACCACCGTGCGCCGGATGCACGAGATCATGCCGAATGAAAACATCATCTTTTTCGGGGATACCGGCCGCGTGCCCTATGGCACGCGCTCGGCCGCGACGATTACGCGCTACACCCGGCAGGATGTCGCGTTCCTGCGCACGTTCGACATCAAAGCCATTGTGGTCGCGTGCAATACCGTGTCGGCGGTCGCGCTCGAGACGGTTGCGGCCGAGATTGACGTGCCGATGATCGGCGTGGTGTGGCCGGCCTGCCGCAAGGCGCTTGCGGTCACCAAAACCGGCCGCATCGGCGTCATCGGCACCCCGGCAACCGTGCGTTCGGGCGTGTATGAACGCTTCCTGCACCGCGCCCGCCCCGATCTGGAAATTTTCACGCAGGCCTGTCCACTGTTTGTGCCGCTCGTTGAGAACGGCCGCGTGCGGCGCGGGGATATCGTGATTGAAACCGTGGTCGCGGAGTATCTCGCCGGGCTGAAGGCGCAGAACATCGATACCCTGATTCTGGGGTGCACCCATTATCCGCTGCTGCGCGAGGTGATTTCTGCCTATATGGGCAGTCATGTACACCTCATTGACTCGGGCGCGGAGGCGGCTGACCATGCCCGGCAGATGCTGATTCCAGCCGAAGGCAAGGGCAAAACCCAATATTATGTGTCCGACGACCCGGAATCCTTCCGGAGCCTCGCGGGCCTGTTCCTGAACGGTGAGATTGCAGACGAGGTCGGACATGTTGAGATTGCGAAATACTAAAAAGAGATATTACGAGGAACCGATGAAGAAAAACGTCCTGCTTTCCATTGCGTCAACCCAGCAGTTCGAGGGCGCGGAACCGGAACACATCGATCTGATGACCGAAGCCAAGCTGTATGAGCGCAACGGAAAATACTACATTACTTATGAGGAGACCGAGCTGACCGGACTGGAAGGCACCCGCACCATGGTCAAAATGGACGGCACCACGGTCTCGATGATCCGCACGGGCACCTACCCGTCTGAGCTGCTGTTCGCGGAGGATCAGCGTCATGTCGGCCTGTACCAGACCGATTTCGGCGCGCTGACCATTTCGACGCACACGAGCCGCCTGAACAACACCATCGGCGAAAACGGCGGTGTACTCGAGATTGCGTACACGATTGAGGTGGACAACTCCATGGTCGGGCATCATCATTTCCGCATGACCGTGGTT
>JBJDZO010000194.1:0-2519 GCA_051868095.1 Butyricicoccus sp.
CGTACGTACGGTGCAATGGGAGGTGCGGGGGCTATCGCCCTCCATCTACCCTATTTATGCGATCCTATGTACCGAGCCGCACCTGATAGATGATGGTCTCCTCGTGTCCGGCCGCGGTGCGGTTGGTGCGGGCAAAGCTCATCTTTCGTTCGGGGCACATGTTCAAGAAGATGATTGAGGCTTACGAGCAGGATCTGGCGGCAAAGGGCTAATCAAATCCAGCCGCCGCAGGCGGCAACAAAGGGCGGAAATACGCGGGAAACCGGTATTTCCGCCCTTTTTCTGCGAGAAATTGCTTTTCAGGCACGGGCGGGGTATAATAAGGATGCACAGAGAAACGCGCTGCGATTCGAAAGCTGAAAATACATCGATGAAAATGTGGGGTTGCTATGAAGTTACAAGCACTACAACTGGAAAATTTCCGTTCGTTTGACGAACTTCACATGGAGTTCCATCCCGAACTCACCGTGCTGGTGGGAGGCAACGGTTCGGGAAAATCCGCGATTCTGGACGCGGTAAGTCTGGCGCTTAGCGCATACCTGAGCGGATTTTCCGGGGTGCCGTTCCATGATTTTGCGCGGTCGGATGTCCGTCTGGCCGCCGGAGAGTCGGAGGGAAAATATGCGGAACAGTGGCCGGTTCGGGTGTCCGCGCAGGCCGAGATTCTGGGCCACCGGCTGGCCTGGTCGCGGAGTTTGTCTGCAAAGGGCGGCCGTGCCCCGGCGGAGGAAGCGAAAAACATTATTCTATATGCCGCCGCCTTACAGGAGCATCTGCGGCAGAATGCTGAAATCACCCTGCCGCTCGTTGCCTGCTATGGCGCACGGCGCAGCTGGCTTTCCGCACGTGAAGGTGAGCCGGTACAGAAGGGGGCCATGCGCGGCCGGCAGAGCGGCTATCTGGACTGTCTAAGTCCGCTCGCAAACGACCGGCTGCTGCTGAACTGGCTGGAAAATATGACATACAGCCGGCAGCAGAAGCTTCAAGCTTCGGGCCGCAGCGCGGAAGAATTTCAGGAAGAGCTTGCCGTGCCGGAGCTGTATGCGGTCAAACGGGCGATGGAGGAATGCTGCCGGAGTGCGTTTCCGGATATCGCGCGGGCGGAATTTGATTATGATGTGGTCAGCCGGGAACTGGAAGTGACCCTGACCGGAGCCGGCCAGACTAGCCGCCGGATGCCGGTGCGCATGCTGAGCGACGGCATCAAAACCATGCTCCTGCTGGCGGCGGACATCGCGTACCGGATGGCGGCGCTCAATCCGCAGTTCGGCGCGTCGGTGACCGAACAGACACCCGGCATTGTGCTGATCGACGAAGTCGAACTGCATCTGCATCCGGCGTGGCAGAAAACCATTCTGGCCGACCTGCACCGGATGTTTCCGCTCGTACAGTTCATCGTTACGACTCAGTCGCCCTGCGTGCTGGCGGGCGTGGATGCCAAATGCATCCGCATGCTGAAGGATCATCAGATTTACCGTCAGCCCTTCTCAATGTACGGCAAGAGCAGCGATGCGATTCTGGAAACGCTGATGGCGACCCGTGTGCGGCCGGACGAGGTAGCGGAGCAGATGCAGGGCTTTTATGATGCGCTGGACGCGCGGGATTTTACGCTTGCCGGAGAACATCTGCGCGGGCTGCGGGAAAAGCTGGGCGAGCAGGATGACGACGTCATGCGTGCAGCGACTGCGCTTGGCCTGACCGAATAAAGGAAAAAGACTGTTTCCAAACGGACGGAAGCAGTCTTTTTCTGCGTTTTGGAGGTTCTGCCGTGCGGCGGGCGTCTATCCGGCGGGCGCGGCGCATAGAGTGGAAGGAGACTACTGAAAAGGACGGGCGGCATTTTGAAACAGCAACACGGCGGCCTGCTGTACAGCGTGGCCATTCTGTGCGCCTCCAATCTGGGGCTGCAAGGCTTGGGATTTGTTTACCGCATCGGGCTGAGCCGGTTAGCGGGCGCCGAAGGGCTGGGCGTGTATCAGCTCGTTTATTCGGTGTACGCAGTCATCCATGCCGCGTGCCTCAGCGGGGTAACCATGGCATGTTCACGCATGTCAGCCGAGCTCAGCGCAAGCGGGCGCGGCGGCGCGGTTGGAAAACTGGCGCACATGGCAGCACGGGTATTCACACTGTTGGTATGTACGTGCGCGGCCGTGCTGTTTGTCGGGCGCGGCGAGATTGCCGGACATATGCTGGGCGATACAAGGACGGCAGTGGTGTTTCCGGTGCTGATCGTGTGTCTCGCGCTGACCGGCGTGGAAAACATCGTCAAATCGCTGTGCATTGGTTTGAACCGTGTCGAGTGGGCAGCCGAAGCGGAATTGACCGAACAGGTGGTGCGCATCGCGGCGGTGCTCGTGCTGCTGACCGGATACGGCGGTCGGGATTACGGCCGGATTGCGTTTCTGATCTTTGTCGGCATGTCGCTCAGCGAATGCGTGAGCGCGACACTGCTGACACGCATTTACCACAAACGGATTCACGTGCCGCGTGCGGCGCGTCAGCCGCTCCCGAAGGGCTTC
>JBJDZO010000195.1:0-11115 GCA_051868095.1 Butyricicoccus sp.
GTGCTCTGCCACAAGGGCGGCCGCATTACCGGCTATCTCACCTTCGAGTTTGTCGAGGTCGATCATTACACCGACATGTATCATGATCTGTGCGTCCGTGAAATGATTTACGACGATATCGATACGCTTGAGCAGTTTATGACCTTCTTTGCGTCGCAGTTCGATCAGATCGACCGCGTGCGCATCTACTCCCCTGACCCGTATCTGCACGAGATGTTCCTCAATCCGGACAGCGGCGAAAACCGTGCGCACGATGGCTGCATTCACGAAATCGGCCGCCGCACCATGGGCAACATGATCCGCCTGTTCGATATCCCGGGATATTTTGCCGTGCAGACCCACTGTCAGTACCCGGTTTCGCGGCCGTTCACACTCGCGCTCGACGTCACCGACACCTTCCTGCCGGAAAATAACCGTGTATTCCTGCTGCGCATCGAAGGCGAAACGGTTACTCTCGCGGATGGGGGCGCGTCCGATGTGACGCTGACGACTGACATTTCCGACCTGTCCTCACTGGTCATCGGTGCGATACCGCTCCGCGAACTGGTGCGGCTCGGCCGCATCCGACTAAGTGACAAGGCCTATCTGGATGACATTCAGCGTGCCATCGGCTGGGACGAAAAACCCTGCAACTACACCTACTTCTAAAGAAAAGCCTTCCCGTTTTGGGAAGGCTTTTTCTATTCCGTAAAAAATGAACGCCCCCGGCCAATGTCGAGGGCGTTCGCTTGTAAATAGGGAATAAAAGTAAGGAAATTGTCTGTTTAAGCGGTAGCCTGCGCCGCTTTCGTCTGATGATCGCTCATCACAATCTTGAGCAGAATCGGGGTAAGCAGCGTGGTCACGATGACGACCAAAACAATGGCTGGGAACATATGGGTATCGACCAGACCAACTGCCGCACCCTTCTGTGCAACAATCAGCGCAACCTCGCCGCGGGAAACCATGCCCACGCCGATGCTCAGCGCGTCATGTCCGGCAAAGCCGCATGCCTTGGCGCCGAGACCACAGCCGATGACCTTGCTCAGCACAGCGACAACCAGCAGCACCAGCGAAAAGAGTGCAATTTCGGCGTTCATGCCGCCGAGTTCGGTCTTGATGCCGATGGACGCGAAGAAAATCGGAGAGAAAAACATGTAATTCATTACGTTGATCTTTTTGGCGACATATTCGCGCAGATCCATGATGTTGCACAGGATGAGACCGGCAAAATACGCACCTGTAATGTCCGCGATGCCGAAATAGGTCTCCGCGATGTAAGACAGGATGAAGCAGAACGCAATCGAGACAATTGCCAGACGGCGATGATGCGCCCAGATAACGTCCATCTTCTGGAACATATGGTAGCAAATCAGGCCGACCACCGCGATAAATACGAAAAACAGGCCGATGCGGACAAAAACCATGATCGGATTGACCGAGGAATCGGCAAAGCCGCTGATAACAGTCAAAATGATGATCCCGAGAATATCATCAATGACGGCCGCACCCAAAATCGCGGTACCGACCTTGCCCTTGAGCTTGCCCATCTCACGCAGGGTCTCGACCGTGATCGAAACCGAAGTCGCGGTTAGAACTACGCCAATAAAAACCGCTTTCAGGAAATCGAGCGGATCGGTCGTGTCGCGGAAGAACATCTCATAACAGAATGTGCCGCCTGCCAGCGGGATCACGACGCCAATGAGCGCGATGACGAATGAGGCGGCGCCGGTTTTTTTCAGCTCACTGAGGTCGGTATCCAGACCGGCGAGGAACATCAGCATAATGACGCCGATTTCCGAGGTTTTGAGCAGAAAATCGGTCTCACTGACAAAGTTCAGCGCCGATGGTCCGAGCAGAATGCCCGCAGCCAGCGCACCGACTACCTGCGGCATATGTACACGCTCAGACAGCAGGCCGAGCAGTTTGGTGGACAATAGAATAATTGCGATCACAAGCAGGAATTCATAGGACTCCATGAAAAACACTTCCCCTATATCAGAAATTTTTATTTCAGGGTCAGTATAACAGATTTTATATGCCGCTGCCGCTAAGATGCCGTTAAAAATCATGCTTTTTGTTAGAAAGCCAGAGAAATTACTGCATCCTGCATCAAGTTCGTGTATAATAAGAACATATAGGAGGAGAATTCATGACTTTATCCAAACAATTTGTCAAGCGGACGGCGGTGAATGCGCTCAAGACCATCACCATCCTCGGCACCATTACCGCAGCCGGCGCAGTTCTGCTCCAGCGCTTCCAGATGATCGGCAGCGCAACCGAAATGTATATTCTGGGCGTGCTGCTCGTTTCACTCAATACCACGGGCTATCTATGGGGCATTATCGCCGCTCTGGCCAGCGTTTTATGCGTCAATTTTTTCTTTACCTATCCACTCTATAATATCAATTTCACCATTCAGGGTTATCCGGTCACCTTCCTCGTCATGCTGACCGTGGCCATCACGACAAGTGCGCTGGGCGGCCGCGTCAAAAAACAGCGTGAGCTGGCCCGTGAACGCACCCGACTGACCATGGAGCGCCAACAGATCCTGATCGAAACCGAAAAGGAAAAAATGCGCGGCAATCTGCTGCGTGCGATTTCGCACGATCTGCGCACGCCGCTGACCGGCATTCTGGGCGCGTCGGGCGCTCTGCTCGACAACGAGGGCCTGATTGACCCGAACAGCCGCCGCGAACTGCTGACTGGCATCCACGATGACGCCGAATGGCTGCTGCGCATGGTGGAAAATGTGCTGTCTGTCACACGCATTTCGGGTGGCGCACCATCGCTCAAAAAGGTCTGCGAACCGCTCGACGAAGTCTTTTCGCAGGTCGCGGCCAAAGCGCGCAAGCGCTTCCCGCAAATCGAACTTTCCATGCGTATGCCGAACGAGGTCACCATGGTGCCGATGGATGAAATGCTCATCGTGCAGGTGCTCGTCAATCTGATCGACAATGCCATCCGCCATGGCGGCGATTCCCGCGTCGAGCTTTCCGCCGAAACCGGGGAGCATGTGGTACGCATTCTGGTGCGTGACCATGGCAGCGGCATTCCGACCGAGGATCTGCCCACCCTGTTCGAAGGCTTTGGCTCACGTGACCGCGAATCGAGCGATTCCACGCGCGGCCTCGGCATCGGGCTGTCCATCTGCCGCACGATTGTCGAGGGGCACGGCGGCCATATCTTTGCGCGCAATCTGCCCGACGGCGGCGCATGTATCAGCTTTACTTTGCCCATTGAGGAGGTTTCTTCTTATGCCCAATCATGAAAAAATTCTGGTCGTAGAGGATGAGGCAACCATTCTGCGCGTGCTCGAAACCATCCTGACCGCAAACGGCTATCAGGTCATCGCCGCGGAAAACGGTCAGCAGGCACTGAGCATGGCCAGCTCACATTGCCCGGATTTGATTCTGCTCGACCTCGGCCTGCCCGGCATGGACGGCACCGAAGTCATCCGCCGTCTGCGCGAGTGGTCGGGCACACCGATTTTGGTTGTGTCCGCGCGCGATCAGGAGGAAGAAAAGGTGCGCGCTTTCGACCTCGGCGCGGACGACTACATCACCAAGCCCTTCGGCACCAGCGAGCTGCTCGCCCGCATCCGCGCGGCGCGCCGCCACGCCAATCAGCTGGCCGCCGAACGTGCGCTTGTCTCCTCGTCCTACGAATTTCAGGATTTCCGCATCGATTTCGAGCGGCGCACGGTCACCGTCGCGGGTAAGGAAATCCATCTCACCCAGAACGAATACAAAATCGTCGAGCGGCTGGCCCGCCAGCCCGGCCGCGTGCTCACCTATACCACCCTGCTCCACGATATCTGGGGGCCGTACAAGGGCGAGGACAATCAGATTCTGCGCGTCAATATGGCCAACATCCGCCGCAAACTGGAGAAAAACCCGGCGGAACCGCACTATATCCTGACCGAAAACGGCGTGGGCTACCGCATGGCGGACGGCGAATAGCCTTGACAAGCGGCGGATGCTGTGTTACGATACATCCAAATTGAACCGGAAACCGGGGTGAAAAAATGAAGTAAGCTTTCTTGCATGAAAATCGCATACCACTGGCGGCAGCGGCCGCTTGGTTTGGTGTGCCTTCTTGCAGGAAAGTGCTTCTCCCCCTCCCATGCGCGGACATGTCTGCCGCGCGTGCGGACGGCTGTGGGAAAGGACTGCTTTCCTGCGGCCGTTTTTTGTTTTTCAGGAGGGATATTTCATGGCACAAATCCAGATTTCCGATCTCAGTTTCTGTTACGACGGCAGCTTTGACCCGGTGTTTTCCCACGTGTCGCTCACGCTCGACGACGGGTGGAAGCTCGGCCTGATCGGCCGCAACGGACGCGGCAAAACCACGCTGCTGCGCCTGCTCACCGGTGAACTGCACGGCGCCGGCCAGATCACATCCAGCGCCGCATTCTGTTATTTTCCCGCGCCGGTCACGCGGCCCGAACGCCCCGCGCGCACCATACTGGCCGAGCTGGGCGGCGGGTGCGAAGAATGGGAGCTGCTGCGCGAATTATCGCTGCTCGGCGTGGACGAGGACGTGCTCGAGCGCCCGTTTTCCACCCTGTCGCCCGGCGAGCAGGCTAAAGCACAGCTTGCCGCGCTGTTCACCCGTGAGCACGCCTTCCCACTTATCGACGAGCCGACCAACCATCTCGATCAGGAGGGCCGCCGCCTGCTCGGCGC
Source organism: Butyricicoccus sp. (assembly GCA_051868095.1). GTDB lineage: Bacteria > Bacillota > Clostridia > Oscillospirales > Butyricicoccaceae > Butyricicoccus_B. The sequence continues at coordinate 4,668 of JBJDZO010000195.1, forward strand.
GTATCTGCGCCGCAAACGCGGGTTTCTGCTTGTGTCGCACGACCGCGCCCTGCTCGACGCCTGCATTGACCACGTGCTGTCGATCAACAAAGCCGACATCGAGCTGCAAAAGGGCAACTTCTCCACATGGAAACAGGCGCGCGACCGGCAGGATGCCTATGAACGCGGGGAAAACGAGCGTCTGCGGCGCGAAATCGGCCGTCTGAATCAAGCGGCACGCCGCGCGGCGGACTGGTCGGAGCAAATCGAAGCCGGCAAGTACGGCACGCGCAATTCCGGTCTGCGCGTGGACCGCGGATTTGTCGGCCACAAATCGGCCAAAATGATGAAGCGGGCCAAAAACGCCGAACGGCGGCTGGAAGCTGCCGCCGAAGAAAAATCCACGCTGCTCAAAAACGTCGAGCGCGTGGACGAACTGAAGCTCCATCCGCTGCGCCACCACGCCAGCCGCCTGCTGACGCTCACCGATCTTGCCCCCTGCTACGGCGGGCGCGCGGTATGTGCGCCGGTGTCGCTTGAGATCATGCAGGGCGACCGCATCGCGCTGACCGGCGGCAACGGTGCGGGCAAATCCAGCCTGCTGCGTCTGCTCGCGGGCGAGAAGCAGGACTATACCGGCACGCTCACCCGCACGGGCGGCCTGCTTGTCTCCTACGTCCCGCAGCGTGCGGACAACCTTGCGGGCAGCCTGCGCGCCTTCGCCGAGGGCATCGATTACAGCCTGTTTTTGACTATCCTGCGCAAGCTCGGCTTCGAGCGCGTGCAATTTGAAAAGGATATCGCCGACTTCAGCGCCGGGCAGAAAAAAAAGGTGCTGCTCGCACGCAGTCTGTGCGAGCAGGCACACCTTTATCTTTGGGATGAACCCCTCAACTATATTGATCTCGATTCCCGCATGCAGATCGAGCAGCTTCTCGCCGCCTTCCAGCCCACCATGGTTTTTGTTGAGCACGACGCCGCCTTCACCGCCGCGGCTGCCACGCGCACGCTTGCGCTTACCGCTGCTGAAGCCTGTACGCGCCCCAGCCGATGAATGCCAGCATACCTGCCGCAAACAGCACGGAAAACGCATACAGCCCGGCTGCCATCCAGAGTTCCGGGAACAATGCCCCGACCCCGAACAGCGCCGCGTCCAGCAGCCAAAGCAGCATGCCATAGATGTTTACATCACTCAGCGGCAGCACACCGAAGCTCCCAAGCACGGCGGGCAGCGTCAGCAGAATCACCGCCGACCAATGCACGGCCGCAATCATCAGCGGCCCGCGCAGGCGTTTGCGGATGCTGTACCACGTTGTGAGGACAGCCAGCGCCATATAAATCAGGCTGACCGTCAGATGAAACGAGGTAAATGTCAGTTCACCGAATAATCTGGTGAGGATGGTGTTGCAGAACCCGGCGAATACGCCGAAAATCGTTACCAGCTTGGGAATCCAGAATTCCCGCGAAATGGTTTCTTCCATTTGCTCTCCGCCTTTCTTATTTGGGCAGTTTCCTGCCGCATTTGCGACAATATACGTACTCTCCCTCTACCGGCGCACCATAATACGGACAAAAGCCGCCCGCAGGCCGTGCCATCTGTTTCTTTTCCGCTCATCTCGAATTGCTGATTTCAGTGTAGAGCCGAACCACGCCAAAGTCAAGCAACAATACGGAAACCCTGTTTTTTTGCCGTCTCTGGGAAACACTTTACGTATCCGGGCCGCGTGTATTATAATAAGTACGATTGAACCTGACAGAAAGAGAAGTGAATCCCCATGCGTTTCATCAAATTCGGCCAGAATGCCGAATCCAATATTTTCAATCAGCTCGACGATAAGAAAAAGGAGTTCGCCGCGCGCGGCGTGGACGTCATCAACCTGTCCATCGGCACGCCCGATTTCCAGCCCGATCCGCACGTGATGCAGGCGGTATCGGAAGCCGCGCTGAATCCGGACAACTATAAATATTCCATCAACGACACCGACGCGCTCGTCGGCGCGGTGCAGAACTGGTACGACCGCCGCTACGGCGTCAAGCTGGACGCCGACCAGATCATGACCGTGTGCGGCTCGCAGGAAGGCATTGCGCACGTCGCGTTCCCCTTTGTCGGGGAGGGAGATCTTGTACTCGCACCCGACCCGGGTTATCCAATTTTCACCTTCGGCCCCATGATGACCGGCGCGGAGATCGGCCTGTACCCGCTTTACGCCGAAAAGGGCTGGATTCTCGACTTTGCCGACATCCCGAACGACGTGGCCGACCGTGCCAAGCTGATGGTCGTCTCCTACCCGAACAACCCGACCACCGCTGTGGCTGACGTAAACTTCTACAAGGAACTCGTCGCCTTCGCCAAGGCGCACAATATCATTATCTTACACGACAACGCCTATTCCGACCTCGTTATGGACGGCAAAAAGGGTATTTCCTTTCTGTCGATCCCGGGCGCGATGGACGTAGGCATCGAATTCAACTCACTTTCCAAAACCTACAACCTGACCGGTATGCGCGTATCCTTCGCAGTCGGCAACCGTGAAGTCATCCGCAAATTCCACGATTTCCGTTCCCAGATTGACTACGGCATGTGGTTCCCGGCACAGGCGGGCGCGGTCGCAGCGCTCAATGGCCCGCAGGACATTGTCCGCGCGAACCGCATCGGCTACCAGCAGCGCCGTGACGCACTGTGCGGCGGCCTGCGCAGCATCGGTTGGGACGTCCCCGACAGCGCGGGCACCATGTTCGTCTGGGCCAAAATCCCGGAGGGCTTCGCCTCCTCGGCCGAATTTGTGCTCGAACTCATGGACAAAACCGGTGTCATCTGCGTGCCGGGCGAAAGCTTCGGCGAGATGGGACAGGGCTATGTACGCTTTGCGCTCGTCGTGCCGCCCGAGCGGATGGAAGAAGCGGTCAAACGCATTGACGAAAGCGGAATCTTGAAATAGTTAGGAATTAGGAGTGAGGAGTGAGGAGTTGCGGCAGCGCTTCGCGCGATATTTTAATCCGGCCTTTGGCCGGTACCGAACCTCCTACCTCCTACTTCCTAACTCCTAACTTCTATCTGACTTTGGAGGGAACTATGAAACTGATTTCATGGAATGTCAACGGCCTGCGTGCCTGCATGGGCAAGGGCTTTCTGGATTTTGTCGCGGCCGAAAGCCCGGATATGCTGTGTTTGCAGGAAACCAAAATGCAGCAGGGACAGGCCGATGTACCGGTGGACGGCTATCACGAATATTGGTGCTCGGCTGAGAAAAAGGGCTACTCAGGCACCGCGCTGTTCACCAAAACCGAGCCGCTCGCCGTGACGTATAACCTCGGCATCGATGTGCATGACCATGAGGGCCGCGTGATTACGGCAGAATATGACGAATTTTATCTGGTGACGGTGTATGTGCCGAACTCGCAGGACGGGCTGAAGCGGCTGGATTACCGCATGCAGTGGGAGGACGATTTCCGCGCGTATGTGAAAAAGCTGGATGAGCGGAAGCCGGTCATCATCTGCGGTGATATGAACGTTGCGCATCAGGAAATCGACCTGAAAAATCCCAAAACCAACCGTAAAAACGCCGGATTTACCGACGAGGAGCGCGCCAAGATGAGTGAACTGCTGGGCGCGGGCTTTGTGGATACGTGGCGGCATTTCTACCCGGACGCCGAGGGAATTTATTCGTGGTGGAGTTACCGGTTCAAAGCGCGCGAGAAGAACGCAGGCTGGCGCATCGACTATTTCATCGTATCCGAGCGGTTCGCGGAGCGCGTCAAGGCCGCACGCATCCTGACCGATGTATACGGCTCAGACCATTGCCCGGTGGCGATTGAAATTGACTGATCCCTATCTGCCGAGCGGCTTTTTCTGCGGCTGGGAGGAACCGGAGGACGAACCGACCCCCGACCCGCTCGACCGGCCGGATTTTGACGCGGCGTGGCCGGAGGATGAACCTGCACCCCATTGCGATGAACTGGGCCGCGCCTATGAGCCATGCGCCTGCTGCGGCGCGGAAACCATCCCGGAAGGCAGCATCGCCCATATCTGCCCGGTATGCGGCTGGGAAACCGACGGTTTTATCCAGTCCAGTGGTGAGCCGAGCGACCAGAACCGTGGCCTGACGCTGGATGAAGCCCGGCTGAATTTCCGGGTGTTCGGCGTGTGCGACCCGTCGCTGTGCTGGCAAACCGAATAGAAAAAGCCCCGCTTTCCTTCTCTGGGAAGCGGGGCTTTGGCGTTCTTTACGAAAGCTTGATCGTGGTCACGTCGCCGGTCGGACGCACTGCCGGAGATGCGGTGGTATCGCCCGTGTTCAGCGTCAGCGTGAAGTCAATGTCCGCGGTCTTGGCACCCTTGATCGACAGGGTCATTTTATAACCGTCCGCGTCCTGATCGACCGAGGTATTGTATGCAGTGGTATCATCGGTTACCGAACCGGTCATCTGCACGCGCTGAAGATCGCCCGAGGCGGCATAGGTCAGGCGCATGTCATAGGCGTTCGCGCCGGATTCGTTTGACAGCACCATCGTATCGCCGGTCGCCTTCCATGCGCTGTCTCCGTAAATGGTCTTGGCGGTATCAAGGAAGCTGCGCACGGTCGCAACCGTAGCATTCGGCGCGTTTTTCAGTTCGACCTCCTGCGCCATCGCGGCCACGCAGTCGGTAAACGAATCGCCCGCCACCGCGGTTAGCATGGAGCTCATGGACTTGCCGGTGATCGAATCCAGCGGCAGACCAGCCCAGCCGCCGTCCGGAATGCCCAGTTCGGTCAATGTCGTGCAGGACAGATACAGCGTACCATCCTGACGGCTGACAATCGCCTGATAGCTCGTGCTGGCCAGACGCTGCAGCAGCGCCTGAATCTCGCTGTCAATGACGGCTTTGCCCTCGTTTTTCTCAATCGCGGTCTGAAGCGCCGAAATGTCGGTCTTGACCGAGCCGGACAGCTCGGCCGCGTCCGCGCTCTCGGTGCCGGACACCGTGCCGGTCATATTCACCGGAACATCGCCCATCGCGGTCTTGTAATTGAAATCAAAGTCAAATGTACCGCTGATCGATTTGGACGCGCCCGCGAACTCCAGATAGTCGTCCATGTAACGATATGCATCCGCGTAGTCGCCCATCATCTTTTCCACATCCACAATCAGCACGGTTTTCGTGGACTGCACCCAGTCCACACACGCGCCGAACGACTGCGACGCAAAGCGCACCGGCACATACGTGCGGCTGCCCTCGATGAAGGGCGCAACATCGGTCGGCACCGTGCGGGTGTCGCCGTCCTCAGTAATCTTCACACCGGTCTGACCAATCTGGAAGCGCACCTCACGGCCGTCACGGTTGGCAATGACCGTCTTGGTGTCGGCATCCCACTGCACACTTGCACCCATCTGCTCAAAAATCGCGCGGAACGGGACAAACGTGCGGTCGCTGCGGATGATCGGGCTGGCATCGGTAAAGCTGACCGGCTGATCGTCTACCTTGACCGAAATATCGTTTGCCGCCATCGCGGGTACGGCCAATGCGCCAAGCAGCAGCGCCGAACAGAACAACGTCCCAAGGGGACGGAAAAACTTCTTTTGCATAACTCAGAACCTCTTTTTATTCAATCGTGTTGCGAAATCCTGTTTCTAGGGTAACATAAACGAGCAGGAAATACAAGGCAGCGCGGCGCAAAAATCAATTTTAAAATTGTTTCACAGTCCATTCACAATATGTTCATATTTTTTCACCGGGCTGGTGTTATACTGTACTCGTAAAGCAGAAGTGATATTCGCAAATACACATTTTCTCTTTTACCCCCTATTTCCCCTTTTTCTGAAGCGCGGAAGGGACGCCCTCCCCCGGCAGCCTTCCGTCGCTTCCTCCCCCCTCTTTTTTCCCTTTCTTTTTGATTCAACCCATTTTCCCCTTTTTTTCTCTTTTCTTTTTTACCTATCCTTTATCTCTGAAGGAAACGGCGGTTCAGACGTATGAGCCGCCGCTTTTCTTTGCACAAAAAAACGTCAGGCCGCAAAGCCTGACGTTTTTTTGTTGAAATCAGCCGCCGAATACCTTGATCATAAAGCCGGCCGCAACCGCGGAGCCAATAACGCCCGCAACGTTCGGACCCATGGCGTGCATGAGCAGGAAGTTGGACGGGTTGGCCTTCTGGCCCTCCACCTGCGCCACACGCGCAGCCATCGGAACCGCCGATACACCAGCCGAGCCGATCAGCGGGTTGATCTTGCCGCCGGACAGCTTGCACATGATCTTGCCGACAAGCAGACCGCCCAGCGTGGACAGCATGAAAGCCAGCAGACCGAGAATGATAATCTTAATGGTTTCGAAGGTGAGGAAGTGGTCGGCGGTCGCCTTACAGCCAACCGACAGGCCGAGGAAAATGGTGATGATGTTGCACAGCGCGTTCTGCACGGTGTCCGACAGACGGTCGGTTACGCCGCATTCGCGGAACAGGTTGCCCAGCATCAGCATACCGATCAGCGGCGC
>JBJDZO010000196.1:0-2498 GCA_051868095.1 Butyricicoccus sp.
GGGCCGCGGCCAGCGTCGCACGCATTTCGCTCGGATGATGGGCATAATCGTCCACCACCAGTGCGCCGTTCGGCATGGTGCCGGTGCGCTGGAAACGGCGGGACGAACCGGTGAAGGCATTCAGGCCCTCGGCGACACGCACGCCATCCAGCTTCAGATAGGACGAAACCGCGCAGGCCGCCAGTGCGTTGAGCATATTGTGACGGCCGGGCACCGACAGGGTGACGGCGGCGTATTTCTCGCCGTGTACCATAACGTCGAAGCGGTAATAGCCGTTCTGGATCGTGATATTCTCCGGGTAAACGTCCGCGGAAGGCTGGGTGCCGAAGGTCATGACCGCACGGGAAACGCCCTCTGCCGCCTTCATGGCGTTCGCATCGTCGGCATTGACGACTACAAGGCCATCCTCCGGGGTACGCAGGCAGAATTCATGGAAGGAATGAATGATGTCGTCCAGATCCTTGAAGAAGTCCAGATGATCGGCTTCCACATTCAGAATAACCGCGATGGTCGGGGAAAAGCTCAGGAACGAATTGCAGTATTCGCACGACTCGGCCACGAAGCAGCCCTTGCCGCCGATGCGCAGTGTGCCGCCAATGGCGGGCAGATTGCTGCCGACCATGACCGTCGGGTCGAGCTGGGCATGCATGGCAATCAGGCTCATCATGGATGTGGTAGTGGTTTTGCCGTGGGTGCCGGACAGGCAGATGACATTGCGGTAGTCCTTCATCAGGCTGCCCCACGCCTCGGCGCGCTCCATGATCGGAATGCCTTTTTCATGGGCGCGGACGATTTCCGGGTTATCGTCATGGACCGCTGCGGTGCGCACAACGAGCGCAGCAGTTTCCACATTTTCCGGCAAATGGGCATAGGTAATCTTTGCGCCCAGACGCTCCAAACGCTCGGCCACCGCCGAATGGGCGCGGTCGGAACCGGTGACCGGTACGCCGAGCGACAGCAGCAGCTCGGCCAGCGAATTCATCGACACGCCGCCGATTCCAATCAGATGGACGGTTTTCTTTTCCTGGATATATGGCTTCAGGGAACGCTCCATTTTTGAATTCCTCTCTCTATGACAAGGTACGAACCTTAAAATTTTTTATAACGTACCTGTATATTATATGCCAACCTGTCCAAAATATAAATAGCAAATCTCCCGATTTGGACATTTTATAAGGAGCATTCAATTATGGAAATCACCGACATCAAATTCCGTCATTTCCACGACGAAGGCCGTCTGCGTGCACTGGTCTCGGTTACGTTCGACGATGTATTCGCCGTACACGATATCAAGGTCATCGACGGCCAGGACCGGCTGTTTCTCGCCATGCCCTCGCGCCGCATGCCGGACGGAAAATACCGCGACATCGTTCACCCCATCGGCCCCAGCCTGCGCGAGAAGCTGGAAAAAACCGTGCTGCGCGCCTATGAGCAGCAGCAGCACCTGATGTAGCCCTCTTCTTTCTTTTCTCCCTACCATTCTTATAGAAACAGCGGCATGCTTCCCAAAGGCGTGCCGCTGTTTTGTCTTGTATCAAAGCTTCATATCGTCGTCTTCCTGCATTTTCGCACGGCGCCGCCTCGCCATGCGGAACACAAAGTATTGCAGGACGTAAATGCAGACCGCGATGAAAAACGTCATGCTGAGGAACGTCACGCCCATCACGATGACGAATGTTTTTGCGCCGAACTCCCAGTGCGGGAAGGCCAGCATGCGCAGCACGAGGAACACTACCGACGCGGCCACGCCCGCCCCCAGCCCAAGGAGCGCATAATGCTTCTTCGGGAACACATCAGCTTCGGCGTATCGGCTGTCGTCGGCCAGTCCCTTGCGCACCATCAGCACAAGACACACGAACTGCGCCAGCATCAATACGCCGAACTCGACCATGCGCAGCGAAAAATGCCCGTCGCTCGCGCCTGCAACCTGCAAATACAAATCAAACACTATGCCGAAGGACAGGATCAGGTACCCGATCTTATAGATACGATTGGTCTCCGCGACCACGCGCTCGTCCTTGGGTTTTTTTGCAAACAACTTCATGATTTCTCCTCCTCCTGCGGCCAAAACAGTTCGTCCAGCGTCTTGCCGAGCACGCGGCAGATCGCAATGCACAGATTGAGCGTTGGGTTGTATCCCCCCGACTCGATCAGTCCGATGGTCTGCCGCGTCACGCCGACCGCCTCGGCAAGCTGCGCCTGCGACAGATCACACGCAATGCGCGCCATGCGCAGCCGTTTGTTCTTCATGCTTTCACCTTCCTTGTGTTCAGTATATACGATACCTTGCATTATGTCAATTATATCTTACATAATGTTTTTTATATTTTGCATATAACAAACGCTAGGCAGAGAAAAGGCCCTCCCAAACGGGAGGGCCTCCGGTTACTTCTGCGTCAGCCGCGCGAGCGCCGCGACCACCAGCGCAATCAGCCCAATGACGGCAAATACCCCCAGCATGCCCTGCCAGAGCATTTGAATCGCCTGCATGAGTACCA
>JBJDZO010000197.1:0-2475 GCA_051868095.1 Butyricicoccus sp.
ATGGCATTCCGGTCAGTGAACAGCCGTTCTCCATGGTAGAGTTGATGAACGCCGACGAGATTATTATTTCCAGTTCGGGTACGCTGTGCGCGCCGGTCGGAGAGATCGACGGTATCCCGGTTGGCGGGAAAGACCCCAGAAATCTGGAAATTCTTCAGAAAGCCTACGAGCATAAATTCATGGTGGAAACCAGACAAATCTGAACCGGCAAAGGGCGCAGACAATGAGGTCTGCGCCCTTTTTTGCGTCAATCCCAAGCCAGCAGGGTCTGCGTGTTCATGGCGTCCGAATAGAGGGTTGGCCGGTTTTGCGGCTCGAGCACACGCACGATGTCCGCATATTTTTCGAAATCAGGCAGGAGAGAAGCCAGCAGATTTTTACCGGACTGGAAATAGCTGCGGTCAAAGCAGGGTGTTTTTTCGTTCTCAAACACTGCAGTGTAGAAAATATCGGCTTCAACGAGATCTTGGAACATGTGGCTGCCGAAGGACAGCTCAGGCATATAGCCTGCGGTGTGTTCCGAAACCTCAAAAATGGCCTTGAAGTTGTGAATGTCCGCGAAAGAAACCGGTACGCCAAGCTCCGGTGAGCTGGTGCCGATCCGGCCGGGAACGAACAGCAGCAGATTTTTCTCTGGATGCTTCTCGCGATAAAGGCGATTGACCGCGCCGACCACCCGGGCGATGTCCGGCTTGCTCTTGTAAGGGTAGTGGTAGTACGCGATAGGATCGACCCAGACCAGCACATCGGCAGGCAGGGCACGTGCGCCGCCCATCGAGCCACCGAGCACATGCAGCAGTTTATGATCGTCTGCGGCTTCGGGAACAGTGACACTGCCGTGACGCTGGCCGGTCTGGAGCGGACGGCATTGCAGCAGATTGAAAACAAAATCGCCGTCCTCGCCCGCGTTTACGGTAAATTCGATATCAACCGGATTGTTATAGGCGGCTTGCAGTGTTTTCAGCACGCGCTGCATGCTGCCGGTGAATGCAGGCGTTTTGGCCAGACCTGCGCAGCTTGCAAACAGCACCATGCGGCGCTCGCCGCGTTCGCGGAGCATGCGTTCGGCATCGGTGTCGTGCTCCAGCACCAGCTTGCGGTACCATAGCGGCATCTGGTCGATGATCTGGCTGACCGGGCGGGTGGACAGGCCACGGCGTTCGTAGTCCATCAGATCGACAAAGCTTTGCGAAAAGCGGTGCTTGTCGGCGCTCGATTGCAGAGTAGAGCGGTCGGGCTGATCCAGACTGACAATGCGCGGGTAGTCACCCTCGGTGCGGTCAACCGCACGTGTGCCGAGGCCCATAACCAGCCGCAGCATACCTGCAGATGGGTCCATGGTGGCATTCCAGCGATACGCGCTGTACGAATAGCCGACACCTGCTGCACTCGGCATCAAAAAGCCATTGTACATGGTGCCCGAAACACGCTGGATGAGCACGGCCATCTGCTCGTCCTGATCCTCCAGCCCGCGCTGACGGCGATATTCCAGAGCGGAAATGTCCATTGTGCTCGCGTAAACCGTGCGCACCGCGTTTTCCAGTTCCTCCATGCGGTTTTCCAGCGTGCCGGAGTTCAGGCAGAATACCGATTCGTATTTTCCGGCAAAAGCGTTGCCGAAGCCGTCCTCCTGTAAGCTGCTCGAACGCACGATAATCGGGCACTGGCCAAAATAATCGAGCATGTGCATGAACTGCTTGCGGATGGCTTCCGGGAAGCGGCCGCAGAGAAAAGCATCCTGCATGGGCTTGGCCTCCGTGAAATACCCCTCATGGGTTTTCTGACGGATGCGCAGATGCCAGAAACGGTTGGAGACAATATAGGTGTAATAGGCGTCTGAACCGAGATAGAACGAGTCGTGCGGCTCCATGCGTGCGGCGGCTTCCGGCTCGGTGCGTTCGACAATCTTGCGGGCGAGCAGCATGCCGCAGGCTTTGCCGCCGATGCTGCCGGTGCCGAGCATGCGGCTCTGCACCAGAAAATAGTCCTCCGGGGTGAAATACTGAGCGAGCAAGCTGCCGATATGCGGGTCACGGCTCATCATCGTGCGGATAAACTGGTCGCGTGTCTGGTCGGTGAACTGGCCGAGCTGTTCATATTCCAGTTTGGCAAGCGAAACGAAGCGCTCCCAGCTGTCGAGGTCCTGATTGGCCGCCAGCACGGCGTTGTGCTCGGCGAGCGTATAGAACCGGCTGACCGCCAAACCGTCGCGCAGCGGCGCGAAAGACTGTGTCACAGGATTATACAGGTGGGGAAGGAACATGGTCGGCGTGTAACGGTTCCAGACCTTAAGCGGGTTGATGTACAGTGAACGTCCATCGTGGGAAACATCCAGAAAGAGCTGGGTCGTCTCACGGATGCGCGCGATTGCATCGTAGGAATGCCGACCGCGCAGAACAGGGAAATAGGCAACCGTATCCAGCTCAAACAGATAGGGGCAGGTCACCTGAAAGAAGTTGCCCATCATGAGGTCGG
>JBJDZO010000198.1:0-7765 GCA_051868095.1 Butyricicoccus sp.
AATACTTGATGTATTGCAAAAAATCGCAACAAAATCAGGGCGCAAAATTTCCGCAAAGCACCGAAGCTGCAATTGTGCGGTGTTGTCTTAAGGCTTCCCCTTTACCCGCTCCCAAAATCCGTCTATAATAAAAGCAGAGATTTGGAAAGGTGACAAACAGGATGCAACTGCTGAAAAAAATCAAAAAACAGGAACATCTTTTGCCCCCAGCGGCGCTGGCCGATTTTTGTCGGGATACCGGTTCGCTGCTGCGGCGCGGCCATTCGCTTGGGGAATGTTTTGCGGCCATGGCGGCGAAGGCGGCTTCCCCAGCGGATGAACGGCGGTTTCTCGCGCTGCGCAAGGGCGTGCGGGAGGGCCCACTCGCAGATGCTATGCGCGGAACCGGTGCATTTCCCGATTACATGTGCGACATGGTAGCACGCGGCGAGGCGGCTGGCCGCACCGAGGAAACCCTCGGCACGCTGGCGATTTATTTTGAGCGCGAACGTGCGGCGGTGGAACGTCTGGGCGGACGCGCGATGTATCCGGCGGTCATGGCTGCGCTGGCGGCGGCGATTCTGATTGTAACCAGCAGCTTTGTGCTGCCCATATTTGCCGACCAGTTCGCGGCGCTCGGCCTGTCGTTTTCACCGTTTGCGCGGTGGGCAATGGCGGCTGGCCGCTGGCTGAGCGGCCTGGCGGGTGTTGTGCTGACCGGCGCGGTGTTTGCGGGTGTGCTGCTGTGGCTGAGCCTGCAAAACAGCGGCTGGAAGCTGCTCGAAAACACGACCATGGCGCGCAAAATCGCCGCCGGACGGTTTGTGGCCGCGCTGGCCATGTTCTGCCGCTGCGGGGTAGACGATCAGACCGCCATTGAACAAGCTGCCGCGCTCTGCGGCCATTCGGACATTGCGCCCGCGGTGGCGCGCATGCGGCACAAGCTCGCGGCCGGACGCACCCTCCCCGCTGCGCTTGCGTCCAGCGGTCTGGTAACCGGCGCGGCACTTGGCCGGTTGCGTACCGAAGGCCGGGCGGAATTTCTGCTCGACGAAGCCGCCGCGCGCATGGCCGCCGAGACCGCCCAGCGTATGGAGCGTCTGCTCGTGCGGCTGGAGCCGGTGATTGTGCTCGCGCTGAGCGTATCGGCGGGCGCCATTCTGTTGTCGGTCATGCTGCCGCTGCTCGGCGGGCTGGCCGCGATGGCGTAAGGAGGGCCGAAGCATGCGCAAACTCAAAAGCCTTGGCACCGCGGCGCTGATTCTGGCACTGTTCTGCCTTGGCGTCTGGCAAATTGATGACTGGATGGCCGCCGAAGGCCGCCGCGCTCTGGAACACGAACTGGAACAGGCCGCCGAGCACTGCTATGCCGCCGAAGGCCGCTATCCGCCCGACCTTGACTACATGGAAGAACACTATGGCGTGCGCACCGGAAACCGCCGTTATACGGTGGAATACCGCCGGATTGCGCCCGACCGTGCACCGGAAATCACCGTAAAGCGCAAGGAAGGGGGCGCGTGGGCATGAAATGGACCGCCATCACCCGCCACCGCGCGGGTACGACCTTTGTGCTGGCGTTTTTTCTGGTGTTTGTTGTTCTAAGCGGCGTGCTGCTGGTCGAAGCCGTGCGGGTCTACCGCGGTATTGATGGCCGCGCCGATGACACCCACAGCCGCAGTGTACCGCTGACGTATCTTACGGGCGCGGCCCGCCGTGCCGATACCGAAGGCGGACTGGGCATTGTGATTCTAGAGGACGGCACCCACGCCCTGTGCGCCCGTGAAAACGGCCGGAACTGGCTGTATCTGTGCCGCGAAGGGTATCTGTACAAGCAGATGGAAGGCCGTCCGGACAGCACCGCCGAGCGGCTGTGCGCAGCCGGATCGCTGCGTCTGCGGCAGGTGAACGGTCTCATTCGCGCCGATTACACCGCGCCGGACGGCGGCCGGGCGACCCTGCTGCTCGAGCCGCGCGCGGGAGGAGGTGCGTCATGAAACGACTGAGCCGAACCCGGCTGTTCCTGCTCGAAATGCTGGTCAACCTGCTGGTTTTCTGCGTGGGCGCGGCCATCTGCCTGATTGCGCTCAGCCGTGCTTATTCGCTGAGTGCGGACAGCCGCGTAGCGACCCAGGCCCAGCGCATCACCGAAAACGCGGCCATGGCCTTCCGCACAGCGGACGGCGATTTATCCGCCCTGCCCAATCTGCTGTCCGGCCGCTGGGAGGACGACGTCTTTACCGCATGGTACAGTCAGGATTGGCAGCCCGTCCGGGAGAAAAACGGCATTTACCGGCTGGTCATTCACAGCGAACCGCTGGAAAATCATGTCGTACAGGCAACCATCGAAGTATATCCACCCGAGGGCGAACCGGTCGCTGAACTGACCATATGCGAATACATCGGCCCGGCACAAAAGGAGGACGCATGAAAAAGCGCAAAAGCAGCCTTGCGGTTGGGTTTCCGACCATTGTGAATATTCTTGTGCTGCTGGCGCTCACCTGTGTCAGCTTGCTTTCGCTCAGCCGTGCGCAGGCCGACCGCATGACCGCCGTTCACAGTTGGGATGTCACGCACGATATGTTCGAAGCCGACAGCCGCGCACAGATTCTGCTTGGTGAGCTGGAAAATGCCTCCGCTCTGCCCCACTCCGAAGCCGGCGTGGAGATGGAGGTCATTCTAAACGATCAGGGCATCGCGGCGCGGTATGACGAAGCCACCGAGGAGTTATCCTTCCCGCTGCCTGCGGGCGAAGCCGGTACGCTTTCGGTGCGTCTGCATCTGCTGCCCGGCGGGCAGTTCGAAATTACCGAATGGCGTCTGGTGCCGCATGAAAGCAACGAAACGTAATATTTTATTTATATATTGCGTTTTGTATTTTCTTAAGCGTAATATTTTTTATCCACATTGCAGACTGTATTATCCACAGGGTTTTCCACATACACATCACAGGCTGTATTATTACGTATCGTTGATTTCTTATTAGTTATTCTGTTTTGTATATCTCCTGCTCGGTCACAGATGGTTTTCAATTCGTAATATTTTATTAGAATATTACAAAACGTTGCGTTTTCGGAAATACAATCGTCGAAATGCCGATTTTTTGGTCGAAAGCCCAACTGTTTTCCCCTGTTTTGTGGACAACCTTGTGGAAACCTTGCGTCTATTTGTGGATAAGCTTGTGGAAATGTTGATAACTTCGGGTTATTGCGCCCAGTAATATACCGTTTTCCCCCATTTTTTGAATACAAGCTGTAATTTGATGAATTCCAGCTATTTCTAGGCATTTTATTGTATTCCTGCTTCGTTTTTGGGGAATTCTGAAGGTTGCGGAGAAAATCCGCCCAGAATGACCATCCGAAGGGGGATTTTTATGAATCCGGAGTCCACGCCCGTACAGGGCAACCAAACACCCGAACAGGACAGCAACAGCATCACTCAAACCGGCTCGGTGACTGCGCGCACCGCGCACGGCGTCATCCACTGCATCACGATTGTCGGCCAGATTGAGGGCCACATGGAGGCCCCACAGGCCACCAAAACCACCAAATATGAACACATTATCCCACAGATTACCGCGGTCGAGGAAGCCGAGGACATTGACGGCCTGCTCGTGCTGCTCAACACGGTCGGCGGCGATGTGGAAGCCGGGCTGGCCATTGCCGAGCTGATCGCGGGCATGCGCAAGCCCACAGTATCGCTCGTGCTGGGGGGCGGCCACTCGATCGGCGTCCCGCTCGCGGTCGCGGTCAAGCGGTCGTTTATCGCGCCGTCGGCCGCCATGACCGTCCATCCGGTGCGTATGAGCGGCACGGTGATTGCTTCGCCGCAGACCTATGCTTATTTTCGCTCGATTCAGGAGCGCATTACCGCCTTTGTCACCAGCCATTCGCGTATTTCCCCTGCCGTGTTCGAGCGCCTGATGATGGCCACCGACCAAATGTCGGCTGACGTGGGTACGGTGGTCGGCGGTCAGCAGGCGGTCGACTGCGGCCTGATCGATCAGGTCGGCAGCCTGTCGGACGCGCTCGGCGCCCTGCATCAGATGATCCGCGAAACACAGTCCGCAAAATGATCCAGACCGCCCGTGCATCCGGGCGGTTTTGTTTTTTCCGGCGAAACGGCGGCGGTGTCGAAAACAACAATCTGCCCGGCTTTTTTTTGGATTTTTTCAAAACAGCCTACCCGAACCGGCCAATCTTTGGTATACTGTATATAGATTCCGCCGCCTGCCCGGCAGGACGGCCACTCTGATCTTCACACCTTGGAAGGAAGGGATACAACCATGAAACTGACTCTGGAAAGCCTCGGCCATAACCTGTCCTGGAAGGGTTATCGCCTGCCGTCCTACGATATCGCGGCTGCGCGTGAGGCCACTTACGCTGCGCCCACGTGGCTGCATTTTGGCGCGGGCAGCCTGTTCCGTGCATTCCCGGCTGCACTCAGCCAGCGTTTGCTGACCGCCGGTCTGTCCAAAACCGGTATCATCTGCTGTGAAGGCTACGATGAGGAACTGATTGACCGCGTTTACCGCGCAAACGACAATCTGTCTATTATTGCAACCCTGTACGCGGACGGCTACATTGCCAAGGAAGTCATCGCGTCGGTTACCGAAAGCCTCAAGATGAGCGAGGATATGGAGCGCCTGACCGAGATTTTCTGTGCCCCCTCGCTCCAGATGGTCACCATGACCATCACCGAAAAGGGCTATGTCATCCGCGACAATGAGCGCAATTTCCTGCCCGATTTCGCGTGGGACGCTGCGGTTGGCCCCAAGGCGGCTGCCGCTTCCTTCTTTGGCCGTCTGGCTGCCCTGTGTCTCAAGCGCCGGGAGGTCGGTGCGCCCGCGCTCGCGCTCGTTTCGCTCGATAACTGCCAGAACAACGGCATCCGTCTGCGCCGCGCTATGACCGATATGGCCGAAGCATGGATGGACGGCGGCTTTATTTCCGAGGACGAATACAACTGGCTGACTCAGGAAATTTCCTATCCGCTGTCCATGATTGACAAGATTACCCCGCATCCGGACAGCCGCGTGACCGATCAGCTCGAAGCCGATGGTCTGGAGGGCGTGCGCCCGTTCCTGACCGCCAAGGGCACCTATGCGGCCACCTTTGTCAACACCGAGCGCCCGCAGTACCTGCTGATCGAGGACAGCTTCCCGAACGGTCATCCGCCGCTCGAGCAGCTTGGCATCATCTTCACTGGCCGCAAGATCGTTGAGAAATCGGCGCATATGAAGGCCTGCACCTGCCTGAATCCGATGGATACCGCGCTTGGCATTTATGGCTGCCTGCTCGGTTATACGTCGGTACATGCCGAGATGAAGGACCCGCAGCTGGTTTCCCTCATCACTCACATGAGCATGGACGAGGCCATGCCGATGGTCGAGGATCCGGGCGTTCTGAACCCGTCCGAGTTCCTGCATGAGGTGCTCAGCGAGCGCTATCCGAACCCGTTCCTGCCCGACACCCCGCAGCGTACTGCAACCGATACCTCGCAGAAGCTGGCAATCCGCTTCGGTGAAACGCTGTATGCATACTACAACTCGCCCATCCCGATGCACCGCGTTTCCCATCTGACGTACATCCCGCTGGTTCTTGCCGGCTGGCTGCGTTATCTGCTCGGCGTGGACGATGAAGGCAAGGCATTTGAGCGCAGCCCCGACCCGCTGCTGCCCCATCTGGACAAGCTGCTGGAAGGCATCACGCTCGGCGGCGAACCGGCCAAGGAAAAGCAGCTCTATCCGCTGCTGTCCTCCAAGCCGATTTTCGGCGCAAATCTGTATGAAGTCGGTCTGGCCGACCGCGTAACCGAGATGTTCAACGAACTGATCGCCGGTCCGGGCGCCATCCGTGCAACGCTTATCAAATACTGCGGCGAATAAGCCTTTCCCGAGGGAACCCGAAATGGTTCCCTCTTTTTTTGTCCCTTTTTTTGTCTCTTTTCCGCCCGGCGTGCATATGCTGATAAGCAGACGTATTTTTTCAAAGGAGCTGATGGACACATGTGTGGAATTGGCGGACTGATCGATTATGGCCGGGGCACACGGCCGTTTGCCGACGTTGGGCGGCGCATGGCACGCACGCTCACCCCGCGCGGCCCGGACGTGGGCGGCGAATATCTGGACGACAACGCCCTGCTTGTGCACCGGCGGCTGATTGTTGTCGATCCGGAGGGCGGCGCCCAGCCCATGATATCGCCGAATGGGAATATCATACTTATTTATAACGGAGAGTTATATAACACCGAGGATATTCGTGTGCTGCTGCTGGCCAAAGGCCACCGCTTCCGCGGGCATTCGGATACCGAAGTACTGCTGCACGCCTATCTCGAATGGGGGGAAGCTGCATTTGAGCGGCTGAACGGTATTTATGCCTTCGCGCTCTGGGACAAAACCGCGCAGCGGCTTGTGCTGTGCCGCGACCGGCTGGGGGTCAAGCCGCTGTTTTACAGCCGCGTGAAGGATGGTCTGGTGTTCGGCTCGGAGATCAAAACCGTGCTGTGTCACCCGGATGTGGAACCGCGTGTGGGTGCGGACGGTCTGCGCTCCATTCTGCTGCTCGGCCCGGCACGGCCACCCGGCTTCGGCATCTTTGAGGGCATGAAAGAGCTTTTGCCCGGTTACTACGCCGTTTTGACCTGCGACGGCTTTTACACCCGGCCTTACTGGAGACTCAAAGCGGCTGAGCATGCTCACACGCCCGAGCAGACGGCTGCGCACACGCGCGAACTCATTGAGGACGCAGCAACCCGGCAGCTCGTGAGCGATGTGCCGCTGTGCACCTTCCTGTCGGGCGGGCTGGACTCGTCCATCCTGTCCATGCTGGCCGCGCGCGTCTACCAGCGGCAAAACAAACAGCTCCACACCTGGTCAGTCGATTACCGCGACAACGAAAAATACTTTACAAAAAGTTTATTTCAGCCAAATAGTGACGCAGAGTATATCGGGATGATGGTGGACGCCATTGGTTCGGCGCACCATGAAGTCGTGCTCGAAAACCCGGCGCTGTGCGCCGCGCTGCTGCCCGCCGTGGATGCCCGCGACCTGCCCGGCATGGCGGATGTGGATTCCTCGCTGCTGCTGTTCTGCGCGGCGGTCAAAAAGCAATTTACGGTCTGTCTGTCGGGCGAATGCGCCGATGAGCTGTTTGGCGGCTACCCATGGTATCACCGGGAGGAAATCCTCTTTGAGGACACCTTCCCGTGGTCGCGGTCGGTCAATTTCCGGTTAAGCCTGCTGCAAGATGGCGTGGTCGAGCACGGCGCGGAATTTGTCCGCCAGCACTATCTGGACACCTGCGCCGCAGCCGACAAGCTGCCCGGCGACAGCAAAAAAGATGCCCGCATGCGGGAAATGTTCCTCTTAAATCTGCGCTGGTTTATGGCGACCCTGCTGGAACCAAGCGTTGCAAACCGATACCGGAGGGATGCTGCATGATTGTGACCATACGGACAGTTTCTGAGCATGCTCAGCCGCCCGGCGTGCTCAAGGCCAAAATCGCGCATATCCGCGCAAGCTTCCCGCCGGAGGGCAGGCCATGACCGCCATCTATGCCCGTCAGTCGGTCGATAAGGCGGACAGCATTTCGATTGCCCTGCAAATTGAGACCTGCCGCGCCCGGCTCGCGCCGGACGAACCCGCGGAAACCTACGCCGACAAGGGGTTTTCGGGTAAAAATACCGACCGTCCGGCCTTTCAGCGGCTGCTGGACGATGTCAAAACCGGCCGCGTCACCAAAATCCTTGCCTACCGGCTCGACCGCATCAGCCGCAGCGTGCACGACTT
>JBJDZO010000198.1:7865-10875 GCA_051868095.1 Butyricicoccus sp.
TCACCAAAATCCTTGCCTACCGGCTCGACCGCATCAGCCGCAGCGTGCACGACTTCACCGGCCTGTGCCAGCTGCTGCACGAACGCGGGGTGCAGTTCCAGTCGTGCACCGACGGCATCACGCTTGACGACAGCCTGTCCGGGACGGTCATGGCGCAAATTCTGATGGTGTTTGCGCAGTTTGAGCGCGAAACGATTCAGCGCCGCGTAACCGACAGCTATTTTGGCCGCGCAAAAGCCGGGATGTACCTCGGCGGACGGCCGCCGTTCGGCTTCGACAAGGGCGAAACCGTGCTGCATGGCCGCCGCACGGCCTGCTATGTCCCCCATCCGGCACAGGCGGCGCACGTGCAATGGATGTACGAGACCTACGCACAGGATGGGCAATCGCTCGGGACGCTCGCACGGCGGCTCAACACGCTGGACATCCCCACCCGCACGGGCGGCGCATGGAGCACACTTCCGCTGGGCCGTCTGCTGCGCAACCCGGCGTTTGTCCGGGCGGACGCGGCGGTGTACCGCTATCTGCGCGGCCGGGGCGCGGTGCTCAACGACCCGATTGCCGACTATACCGGCGTGCACGGCTGCTACTGCTATGCCCCGCGTGCCGCCCGGACGACCTCCCGGAAATTTTCCGATCTGACACACAGCTTTGTCACCCTTGCGCCGCATGAGGGCCTTGTGGACGCAGCGCTGTGGCTGGACGTCCAACACAAGCTCGACCGCAATAAAGCGCTCAAAAACAGCGGAGCAGGCACACACAGTTGGCTTTCCGGGCGGATGAAGTGCGCAAAATGCGGGTATGCGATTACCGTAGTGCCCCGGCCGGGCGGCGGGCATTACATCAACTGCGGCGGCCGCAAGCTGGGACGGTGCCCGGGCCGCAGCCGCACCATGACGCTCGAAGAAATCGAAGCCGCCGCCGAACCGTATGTGCTGGATTTTCTCCGGCGGCTGCGGGACGCGGCGGCCTGCGAAAAACGTCCTATCCCAGCCGAAGCGCATCATTTGGAAATCGAAATCGCGGAAAAAGAGGCCGAACTGGATCATCTGACCCGCAATCTCGCGCAAATTGACGAACCGGACGTAGTACGGCGGCTGGCCGCGTGCATCCACACGAACGAACAGGCGCTGGACGGTCTGCGGCGGCGGCGTGACGCACTGTTGTATGCGAACGCAGGCCCCGACCTTGACGCGCTGTTTGCCGCCGTGCCGGACGAGTGGCCGAGGTATTCGATTTCTCAGAAAAAACAAATCGCGCATGCGATTCTGGCTCGTGTTCTGGTCAGCGAGCACGCGCTCGAACTCACTTTTTGGGGCGATGCACCGGGCACCCCTATATTTTGTGGATAACCTTGTGGAATGGCTGCAACATCTGTGGATAACTTGGCTCGGCCGGAAATTTCCCCGCTGGTGTCTGGTAAAAGCGCGAGCCGTCCTGTATAATGGTCGGTGGAAACGAAAAAGCTAGGGTAAAGGAGCTGAATGGAACTTTGAAGGAACTGCTCACTCTGTTCCTGACCTTCGCGCGCATCGGCGGGCTAACCTTCGGCGGCGGTTATGCCATGCTGCCCATGCTCCAGCGCGAGGTCGTGGAGCGCTATCATTGGGCGACCGAGGAAGAACTGGCCGACTATTACGCGATTGGCCAGTGTACGCCCGGCGTCATCGCGGTCAACACCGCGACATTCATCGGCTGCAAACAGCGCGGCATCCTCGGCGGCATTGTCGCAACGCTCGGCGTAGCCTTCCCTTCGCTGGTCATTATCACGATCATTGCCGCGTTTTTGCAGAATTTTGCGGATTATGAGGTAGTGCAGGATGCGTTCGCAGGCATCAGCGTCTGCGTCTGCGTGCTGATTTTGCGCGCCGTCCTCAAGCTGTGGAAAAAATCGGTCGTCAGCCGCGGCACCCTTGGCATTTTTCTTGCTGTGTTTGTCGGCTCGGTGGTGTTGGGCCTCGCCGGGTTCGATGTGTCGCCGGTTGTCATGGTGATTTTGTCCGGCCTCGCAGGTGTTGTCCTGCGGGCGCTTGGCCATGCGCCGGGAGGTGGAAAATCATGATTCTTCTGCGTCTGTTTTACGAATTTTTCAAGGTCGGCCTGTTTTCCATCGGCGGCGGACTGGCCACCCTGCCCTTTTTGTACGACATTTCGGACAAAACCGGCTGGTTCACCCACACGGATATTACCAACCTGATTGCGATTTCCGAATCAACCCCCGGCCCGATCGGCGTCAACGCGGCCACCTATGTCGGTTTCCTGACCCATGGCTTTGTCGGCGCGATGACCTCCACCATCGGCCTGATTGCGCCCTCGATTGTCATCATTATTCTGGTGTCGCGTGTGCTCGAGCGCTTCCGGGACAGCCGGTTGGTGGACGATTTGTTTTACGGTCTGCGCCCGGCTTCCACCGGTCTGATCGCGTCCGCCGGGTTTCTGGTCGTCAAATCGACCTTTTTTGCTCCCACAGCGGCAAGTCTGGGCATTCGCTGGCCGCAGGTTGTGCTTGCGGTTGTGCTGTACGCGGCCATCAAAAAATTTAACAAGCATCCGATTGTCTACATCGCGGCCTCCGCCGTGATCGGCATGGTATTCCATTTCGCGGGATAAAAAAAGACCTGACGCAAACCGTCAGGTCTTTCTTTTTGCGAAAGAAGTGTGCCGCCCACCTTGTTCGCAGGCGGCACGAGAAAATAGAGGTGAAGAGCTTATGCGCGCTTCGCGTTCTTACGCATGTCAAGGATAACCGAACCGATGATGATGATACCCTTGACAATGTTGGTCATGTTATCGTCAACCTTCAGCATAACGAGGCCGTTATTGACAACGCCCAGAATCAGAATACCAGCCAGTACGCCGGATACACGGCAGATACCGCCGCTGTGCGAGGTGCCGCCTACGGTTGCTGCTGCAACTGCGTCCAGCTCGTAGTTCAAACCGGAGTTTGCGGAGTCTGCCGAACCGGCACGGCCAGCCAGCAGGATGCCGCCGATTGCTGCACACAGCGAGC
>JBJDZO010000199.1:0-10847 GCA_051868095.1 Butyricicoccus sp.
AGCGCGTTCCCCATGACCTGATAGTTATAGGTCTGAATCGCCATATCATAGCGCCCTTTCTGAAAATCGGACGCCACATCCCGGGCGGAAGAGGAAAAGTAAACTCCCGCAGCGCCGCCCAGCAGCGACAAGCAGAGAAGCAGGATCAGAATCGAAATCCAATGTTTCCGCTTTTTCTTCCCCTTTTCCCGTACGGCCTGTGGTCGCTGTGTAGGAAGTGGCTCCGTCGGTCTCCCGCATTTGGTGCAAAATTTTGCGCCGTCTTTCAACTCAGCTCCGCAATTTGTACAACACATGATGCGCTCCCCCCTGTCTCTTACGCGAACACTGCCGTTCCGCATTCCGGGCAAAATCGATCCTGTTCGCTCAGGCTCGTTCCGCACACCGGGCAACATTTCTCGCGCACGGAGGCTTTCGGCTCCGTTGATGCAGATGGCTCCGCCGCTTGCAATTTCGCGCCGCAGCCTACGCAAAACCGGACGTCTTCCGCAATCGGACTCCCACAGTTGGGACACCGCCGCTCCTCCACTTTCGCGCCACACGCACTGCAAAACTGCGCGCCTTTTGGAATATCCGCCCCACAATTCCGGCATTTTGTGAACCCCTGAATTTGCTTAATTTGCTCGCTCCACGTCTCAATCTGCGCTTCCATGTTCCGCAGTTCGGACAGTTGATCTGAAAATTCCGGCTCAGCATCCTCTTTGTGCCGCGCATAGTAGGCTTGGCCAATTTCACCGAACAGCGCCGTCTTTCTTCGATTCGCATCCGCAATCAAGCCATTGATTCGATTCACCTCCGTGAAATTCTTCGTTTGCTGCGCAACGCCATATCCCGCATCGGTCACGCTCTTTCCGATTCGTTCAAAAAGCGCCATGTGTCATCCCCTCCGTTTTTCTTCCAAACTACAAATTTTAACTGTATACCCTATCGAAGTATACCGCGCATTTCGGTACATTTCAAGTAAAATCGGTAATTTCATCGCGATTATTACCGCTACAATTTGTGTAGTCTAGTAATCACGAGGTGATTTGCCATGGACGAAACATTTATTCGCAACCGAATTTCTGAGCTTCGAATGAAAAAACAAATTTCTGAATATAAAATGAGCTTAGACCTTGGGCATAGCAAAAGCTATCTGCAAAGCATTTCCTCTGGCAGGGCGCTGCCTTCCATGTCGGAATTTTTATATATCTGTGAATACCTTGGTGTAACTCCAAAGGAATTCTTTGATGATGGCACGGAAGAACCCCTCCTTGTTGCACAGTTACTGGAACTGTCCAGGAATCTATGCGCTGCTGATCTCAACATTTTAATTCGCATGGCAGAGCGGATGAAAAATCCATAGCTATCCATTTTATACATTGTCCTTATTCCAACAAAAAAGGGCTGAGAGATATAATCTCTCAGCCTTTCGAGTCTGTCAAAAAAACGCCCTGAATCATCAGGGCGTTTTTTATCTATGATTGGATTACTTTGCTTCTTCCATGAGCCAGTCGGCGATCTTCTCCTCGTCAACGCCGAGACCCTCGTGCAAAAATGCCACAGCCTCGTTGAAGTTCAGGCTCTTCAGGTGCTTGAAGTTGCTTTCGACGTTCTTTTTTTCTCCATCTACAAGCTTTTCAATATAGCCGCATTCATAGCACATATAGATCGGATACTTGCGATGATTATCCTGTGTCAATTCTCCTCCACAGCGCGGGCACTTCATAGTATCGTTCCTCCTCTTTCAGTTTCCGAACAGCTCTTGTTCCGAGTTGTATAATTGGTTCTATGTTAATACATCCTGGTTGATTATGCAAGCTTTTTGTCGGTCACACGGCACTTTCAGCCGCAATCCCGGGGTGGAATGAAAAAGACCGGGAGCGACGCTCTCGGCCTTTTTCAGTTGGTTGGATCGCCTTATTGCGCTGCTTTCACGCTGTCCGCCTGATAGAGCAGGATGCCGCGCGGGCAGATGTCGGAGCAGTGTCCGCAGCCGACGCACTTGTCGTAGTCGATCGTGCAGACGAAGTTCTCGATCTTGATGGCCTCCGCCGGGCACTCGCGCTGGCACTTCATGCAGCCGATGCAGCCGACGTCGCAGATCTTGCGGGTGACTGCGCCCTTGTCCTGATTGCGGCAGCCGACCAGAACGGCCTGGCTGTACGGAACCTTCTTGATGATCTTCTTCGGGCACGCATCGGCGCAGGCCATGCAGCCGACGCACTTGTCGCGATCGACCTTGGCGACGCCGTTGACAATGTGCATTGCATCAAACTTGCAGGCCTTGGCGCAGTTGCCGAGACCGATGCACGCAAACTGGCACTCCTTGTTGCTCTTGCCGCCAAACAGCATGGCAGCCTGGCAGTTCTGGGGGCCTTTGTAGTTGAAGCGCTTGACCGCGACGCCCTCCCCGCCGGAGCAGGGCACGAACGCGACCATCTTTTCCTCAGAGCCGGCGTCAACGCCCATGATGGCGGCGATTTTCTCGGCAGCTTCCGCGCCGCCGGCCACGCAGCAGTTGACCGGCGCCTTGCCCGCCGCGACCGCAGCGGCATAACCGTCGCAGCCGGGGTAGCCGCAGCCGCCGCAGTTTGCGCCGGCGAGGCATTCACGAACCGCTTCCTGCTTGGGATCGACTTCCACGTAAAAAATCTTCGCAGCAAATGCGAGGACCGCGCCAAACACGGCGCCCATGATGCCGAGGACGGCAACGGCTTTTACAATCAGCATAAAATCCATATCTTTGCCCTCCTTAACCGCCGATCTTCATGCCGGAGAAGCCCATGAACGCAAGCGCCAGCAGGCCGGCAGAGACGAGACAGATTGGGAAGCCCTCGAAGCACTCCGGATAGTCGGCAAACTCCAGCTTCTCGCGCACGCTTGCAAACAGGCAGATCGCAACGAGGAAGCCGATGCCGCCGGTGATGCCGTAGACCACGCTCTGCAGGAAGTTGAAGCTGTACTGCGTGTTGAGCAGCACGACGCCGAGCACCGCGCAGTTGGTGGTGATCAGCGGCAGGTAGATGCCGAGCGCGGAATACAGGGACGGAACCGCCTTTTTGAGGAACATCTCGACGAACTGCACGAGCACCGCGATGACCAGAATGTACGCGATGGTCTGCAAAAAGCCGAGTCCCAGCGGCATGAGGATGTATTCATTGACCACCCAGCAGATCGCGGACGCAAGGCCCATGACGAAGATGACGGCCAGACCCATGCCGGCGGCAGTGTCCATCTTGGACGAGCAGCCGAGGAACGGGCAGCAGCCAAGGAACTGGGAGAAAATGAAGTTGTTAATGAGGATGGCGCTCAGCGCGATTGTAATCAGAGAAGTATTCGCACCCATACTTTAAGCCGCCTCCTTTTCTTTCTGTTCCGCAAGCGCTTTTTCTTTCTTCTTTTCCGATTTCTTCAGCGCATACTGCATCAGCGCGATCAGGCAGCCGAGGGTGATGAAGCCGCCGATCGGCAGCGTCATGACCAGAGCGCCGTATTCCGCCGGGAAAATCTGAATGCCGTTGCCGGTGCCGATCACACCGTCCACCAGATTGAAGATGCCGGTGCCGAAAGAGCCCTTGCCGAGGAATTCGCGGATCACGCACATCGCGATCAGCACGAGCGTGTAGCCGAGGCCCTGGAAGATGCCGTCGAAGAAGGACGGGCCGACCGGGTTCTTCTGGCAGAACGCCTCTGCACGGCCGATGATGATGCAGTTGACGACGATCAGCGGAATGAACACGCCCAGGGATGCGCTCAGCGCGGGGATATAGGCCTGCAGCAGCAGGTCGACGATGGTAACGAAGCCCGCGATGACCAGCACGAAGATGGCCAGACGGATGTCGTTCGGGATCACCTTCCGGATCAGGGAGACAACGACGTTGCAGCAGGTGAGGATCACCAGAACGGAGATGCCCATGCCGATGCCGTTGAACAGGCTGGTGGTGATGGCCATGGTGGCGCACATACCGATCAGCTGAACCAGAACCGGGTTGTTGGTAATCAAACCT
This sequence comes from Butyricicoccus sp., assembly GCA_051868095.1. Lineage (GTDB taxonomy): Bacteria > Bacillota > Clostridia > Oscillospirales > Butyricicoccaceae > Butyricicoccus_B. The sequence continues at coordinate 3,990 of JBJDZO010000199.1, forward strand.
TCCTTGAATTGCTGTTTAATGTTCATCGTTCAGCCTCCTTTAACCCAGCGACTTGGCAGCCGCGATCACGGACTGCACCTCGTTGACGACCGCGCGGGAGGTGATGGTCGCGCCGGAGATGGCCTCGATCGTGCCGCCGTCCTTGGCAAGCGCCGTACCCTCGGTCGCACCGACCACATTGTCGCGCCACGCGCCTGCGGTGGTCTCCGCCGCCTTGGCGCCGAGGCCGGAGGTCTCGGAATGTGCGGTGATATACACGCCGGTGCAGGTGTAGGTATCGTCCAGACCGACGACCATCGTAATCATGCCCTGCGCGCCGGAGAACGTGGTCTCCGCAACGTAGCCGGTCGTCTCACCGGCGTCGTTCTTGGCGACGCTGAGCTTCGTGATGGTCTGGTTTTCATCGTTCGTGAAGTCCGTCGCCTCATCATAGGTGGGCGCTTCCAAGACGTTTGCATATGCCGTGGCGGTCTTCTCTGCGGCGATCTCGGCAATGCGGTCCTTGGTGATCTCATTGACGATGCCCAGAACGAACGCCATAATTGCGGCGACTGCAAGCAGCACCAGCGCCAGCTTTACAATCTGATTGCCGGATTTCTTTTCGGTCTTCTCAGCCATTTGCAGCAGCCTCCTTTGCCTCTTTCTTCGCGGCCTTTGCAGCGGCCTTCTTCGCCTTGAGGTCTTCCTTCGTGACGCCGAACTGGCGCGGCGGGGTCAGCTTATCGAGGAACCACGCGCAGCAGTTCATGATGAGGATGGCGAAGGAAACGCCCTCGGGGAAGCCGCCGAACACGCGGATGAGCACCGTGAGCGCGCCGCAGCCGAAGCCGTAGATCAGTCTGCCGGGTGCGGTGACCGGGCTGGTGGAATAGTCCGTCGCCATGAAGATGGCGCCGAGCATCAGACCGCCGGACAGCAGGTTGCAGACCATCCAGTCCACACGGCCATAGCCCTCGTGGCCGAAGAGGAGCGTCAGCACCGCGACCGTGCCGATGAAGGACACGGGGATGTGCCAGGTGATGACCTTGCGGCAGATCAGATACAGGCCGCCGATGAGCAGCGCAACCGCGCTGATCTCGCCGAAGCAGCCCGGCATCTTGCCGAGGAACATCGACATGTAATTGTAATACTCCGGCAGCTCCGCGCCGGCCTTCATGTAGCTCAGCGGGGTCGCCATCGTGGTCGCGTCCACAACGCCCTTGAGCGCCGCGGGAGTGACCCACTTGGTCATGATCGTCGCATAGGATGCGAACAGGAACGCACGGCCGGCCAGCGCCGGGTTGAGGAAGTTCTTGCCGATGCCGCCGTAAAGCTGCTTGACAATGACGATGGCAAAGAACGCGCCGATAACCGGCACCCACCAGGGAGCGCCCGCCGGGAGCACCATTGCCAGCAGCAGGCCGGTGACGACAGCGGACAGGTCGCCGATGGAGCTGTCCTTCTTCATAAGCTTCCGGTAAGCCCACTCGAAGAACACGCAGGAGGCGACGGACGTCGCAACCGGGATCAGCGCCGCGAAGCCAAACTGCCACACGCCGACCGCGATGGCGGGCAGCAGGGCAATGATGACGTCGAGCATGATGTTCTGCGTGCCTCTCTTGGCACGGACCTGAGGCTGATAGGCAGCGTCAAACGTATATTCTTTCGGTGTCATTTGTGTTCAGCCTCCTTTGCGGCAGCTTCCGCGCGCGCCTTTTCTTCGGCCGCCTTGGCGGCGAAGAGGAGCTTCGCGGTTTTGAACGAGTGCGTCAGGGGCAGGCGGCCCGGGCAGTTGTACGAGCAGCTGCCGCACTCGAAGCAGTCCAGAATGTGGTACTTCTGCATGTTCTCGAAGTCGCCCTTCTGGAAGTACTTATACATGTACAGGGGCTGGAGCTTCATCGGGCAAACGGTGAGACATTTGCCGCAGTGGATGCAGGTCGGGTTCTCGATGGAGCGGTCCTCTTCCTCGGTGAAGAACAGGATGCCAGCGGTACCCTTGATGTTGACTGCCTCCAGATTGGTGGCGATCAGACCCATCATCGGGCCGCCGAGGACGATCTTCTTCGGCTCCTTGACGAAGCCGCCGCACTGCTCGACGATGTAGCTGAACGGAGTGCCGAAACGGCACTGCGCGTTGACGGGCGCGGCGATGGCGCTGCCGGCAACGGTGAGCACACGCTCGATGCAGGGCATGCCTTCGTAGCAGGCCTTGTAGATGGCGTATGCGGTCTGGGTGCTGATGACGTTGCAGCCCACGCCCGCCGGCAGTCCGCCGGGCTTGACCTCGCGGTTCGTGATGGCCTTGATCTGCATCTTCTCAGCGCCCTGCGGATACTTGACCTCTTCGGGCACGATCTCGACGCCGTACTGCGCGGGGTTGAGGGAGTTGAGCAGATCAATGGCGTTCTGCTTGTTCTTCTCAATGCCGTAGTATGCTTTGTCCAAACCGCTTGCGATGCGCGCGAGCTGGATGCCTTTGAGCAGCTCCTCGGGGTGGTTCATCATGGTCAGATGGTCGCCGTTGAGGTACGGCTCGCATTCTGCGCCGTTGATGATGAGGGTATCGACCTTGCCGATGCCGCCGCGGATCTTGAACGCGGTCGGGAACATGGCGCCGCCCATACCAACAATGCCGGCTTCGCGCATCCGGTCAAGGATGGCATCCGGATCCTGCAGCTCCGCTTCGGTCAGCGGGGCGAGATCGGTGCAGGGGGTGTCCTTGTAATCGTTCTCGATCACGATCGCCGGAATCATGTCGCCCAGCGGATGCGGACGCGGCTCCACGGCAATGACTTTGCCGGAGACAGTGGCGTGAACCGGGGCAGAAACAGGAGCCGGATTTTCACCGATCTTCTGGCCCATCGTCACATAATCGCCCACTGCGACCAGCGGCTTGCAGGGCGCGCCGATGTGCTGTGCCATCGGGATGACGACCTGCGGCGGAGGTGCAATGACAGTCACCGGAACGTCCGGCGCCTTCATGTAGTCGGGATGTACTCCGCCATGAAACTTAAAGGGCATTTGCATCACCTCTCTATTTTTTGACTCAAATATATTAGCACACCCGCCCGTGCAAGTCCACCAAATTTGGCGGAAAAACGGGTTTTTATACTAATTTAAATATTAACAAGTTTGTAAAAACGTTGGCAATTCAGTGGAAGCAACGCTTTTTTCCGGAATCTTTGCGGCATCGGGAATGTTTCTGCAATTTTCTCCTCAAAATGCTGAAAATTTGCCCGAAGGCCTTAACAAGACCGCAAAAATCCTGTAAGATAAAATCATCCGCAATCCGTGTTTTCCGGCGCATCCGCCGCCCGTCCGGGCGGTCTCAGAAAGGCAGGGAGCAGCCATGCAGGCACAGAAGCTCGGCGTCCGAAAGTGGACCGTCCTGCTGCTGATCGGTCTGACCGGTCAGTTCGCGTGGACGATCGAAAATATGTATTTCAACGTGTTTTTGTACAACACGATCTCGACCGACCCTTCGTACATCGCAGCCATGGTCGCGTGGAGCGCAGCGGTCGCCACCGTGACCACGCTGCTCGTCGGCGCATGGTCGGACCGCGTGGGCAAGCGCAAGGCGTTTCTCTGCGCGGGGTATCTGCTCTGGGGCCTGTCCACGGCGGCCTTCGGCTTCGTCACGGTGGAAAATGCCCACGCGCTCTTCCCCGCCGCCAACGCCGTCACCGTCGCCGCCGTGATGGTCATCGTGCTCGACTGCGTGATGACGCTGTTCGGCTCCACCGCGAACGACGCGGCCTTCAACGCATGGGTCACGGACGTGACCGACCGCAGCAACCGCGCGCGGGTGGAATCTGTGCTGGCCGTGCTGCCGCTGATCTCGATGCTTGTGATCTTCGGCGCGTTCGACGGCATGACGCAGCAGGGGCGCTGGAAGGAATTCTTCGGCGTCTTCGGCCTGCTCATCACCGCCGTCGGCGTTGCGGCGCTCTTCCTCGTGCAGGACGCGCCCGCCGCCGCGCGGGAAAATGCCGGCCTGCGCGCACTGGTCTACGGGCTGCGGCCGTCGGTCATTCGCGCGCACCCGGAGCTGTACTGGTCGCTGTGCGCGTTTTCCCTGTTTTCCGTTGCGGTGCAGGTCTTTTTCCCGTACCTCATCATTTATATCCAAAACTTCCTCGGCATCGACAATTATGCCGTCGTACTCGGTATCGTACTGCTCACGGCCTCTCTCGTGAGCGTGCTGTTCGGCCGGGTCATCGACCGCGTGGGCAAGCTGCGCTTCGTGCTGCCGGCCGCCGGCGTCATGCTCGCGGGACTCGTCGGCATGTTTTACGCGCGCGGGATGCTTGCGGTGACCATTGCCGGGATCGTTATGATGTCGGGCTACATGCTCGTCACCGCCGCGCTGAGCGCGAACGTCCGCGACTGGACGCCGCCGGACAAAGCCGGCCATTTTCAGGGCATCCGCATGATCTTCGCCGTGCTGCTGCCGATGATCATCGGCCCGGCCATCGGCTCTGCCGTCATCCGCGGCAGTGACAGCACGTATGTGGAGCTTGGCGTGGTGAAGACCGTGCCGACGCCGTCGATCTTCCTCGCCGCCGCAGCCGTTCTGCTGCTGGTGGTCATCCCCGTCATCATTCTCCGAAGGAGGGAACGCAAATGCTGACCGAATGGGGCGAAACCCTCGACCGGGAGCATCCGCTGCCGGAATATCCGCGCCCGCAGCTGGTGCGCGACAGCTATCTGAATCTGAACGGCCCGTGGAGCTATGCCATCACGAAAAGCGCGCAGAAGCCCCAGCAGGCCGATGGCACGATCATCGTGCCCTTCTCGCCGGAGAGCGAGCTGTCCGGCGTCGGGCGCACGCTGCAGCCGGACGAATATCTCTGGTACATCCGCTCCGTCGAGCTGCCGGCGGGCTTCAACATCGGACGCGTGCTGCTGCACTTCGGCGCGGTGGATCAGACCGCCACCGTCTGGTGCAACGGCGTGGAGCTTGCAACGCACACCGGCGGATATCTCCCTTTCACGGTGGATCTCACCGAGGTGCTCGGCCCCGTGAACACGATTCTGGTGTGCGTGCGCGATCTCTCGGACCGCTCGCTGCACACGCGCGGCAAGCAGAAGCTGCGCGCGGGCGGCATCTGGTATCCGCCGCAGAGCGGCATCTGGCAGACCGTGTGGCTCGAGAGCGTGCCGAACGAATACATCCGCAGCCTGAAGGTCACGCCGCACTTTGACGAGCGGCTTGTGGAGGTGCTCGTGGACGGCAGCGGCAAATGCGTGATGGAGCTGGACGGCAAAAAGTTCTCCTTCCCCGCGGGCGTGCCCGCGCGCGTGCCGGTGCAGCGTTTCGAGCCGTGGACGCCGGAGCGCCCCGTGCTGTACCCGTTCAGCATTCAGATGGGGCAGGACACGGTCTACAGCTACTTCGCCATGCGCAAGTGCAGCGTGGAGACGGACGAAACCGGTGTCAGACGCCTGTACCTCAACAACAAACCGTATTTCCACAACGGCCTGCTCGATCAGGGCTACTGGAGCGACGGACTGTACACCGCGCCGAGCGACGAAGCGCTGCTCTATGACATTCAAACGGCCAAGGCCATGGGCTTCAACATGCTGCGCAAGCACATGAAGGTCGAACCGGACCGCTGGTACTATCACTGCGACCGGCTCGGCATGCTCGTCTGGCAGGATATGCCCTGCGGCGGCGGGCGGTACGATCCGCTCATCATCTCCGCGCCGCTCGTAACGCACTGGCATCTGGACGACAGCTGGTATCCCCTGTTCGGCCGCGCCAACGCCGCCGGTCGGCGGGAGTTTCTCAGTGATCTGCGCGAGATGGTCTCCGCGCTCTATAACCACCCCAGCATCGTCCTGTGGGTGCCGTTCAACGAAGGCTGGGGGCAGTTCGACAGTCTCACCGCCGTGCAGACGATCGAGGAGGTGGACCGCACGCGCACGATCGACCCCGCCAGCGGCTGGCACGATCAGGGCTTCGGCGGCGTGCAGAGCCTGCACGTCTATTTCCGGAAGTACAAGTTCAAGCCCGACAAGCTCGGCCGCGCCGTGCTGCTCTCGGAATTCGGCGGCTATACGCACCGCGTCCACGGCCACACACGCAGCGGCAAGAGCTTCGGCTACAAAAACTGCGCCGCGCCGCATTCGCTGGAGTTCTCCCTGCAGGAGCTGTACGACGAGCAGATCCGCCCCGCGAAGGAGCAGGGCCTGGCCGCCGCCGTGTATACGCAGCTCTCCGACGTGGAGACGGAGCTGAACGGCCTCATCACCTACGACCGGCGGAAGGTGAAGCTCCCGGTCGAAACCCTGCGCAAAATTTTTGAGATCAAAAATCCGTAACCTGTGTATGCCCGGAACAAATATTCAATATGAACAAGTCTCGCTGCTGACAGCAGCGGGACTTGCGTTTTTAGAAATCCCATCCGGCTAAAAGCCAAAAGGCATCCATAACAGATTGTGTTGATTGTGCATCATATCTCTCATTCGCAAAAATATCCTGATACCGGTAATGCATAATAATGGATTCATTATCGCGATATGGTCGTCTGTCGCTATACTGAATAGACTGAATCTGTTCTCCTTCCATGTCATAGTTAATTTCTGCCCAACTAATATAACCGCCCTCCTCACCGAGCCAACAAAAATTCTGCGTTGTTAAGTTTCCTTTCTCGTCGTATTCGTACTCAGCTTTGTATACAGGATCATCATACCCTACGATTTCGTTGTTACTCAAAAGCTCAAACAGTGGGCTGGCCTCAAAAGTAATAGATTGGAGCAAGCCATCGTCATTATACCAATGCTCGAATGTTCCCATGACTGATTCTTCCTTGTTTTCTGACACACAACGGACAGTTCCCTTTTCCGGCTGGCCCGCCGTATTACACAAGTAGG
>JBJDZO010000200.1:0-2442 GCA_051868095.1 Butyricicoccus sp.
ACGGCAAGCCCATGAGCGGGCGCATGACGGTGGAATTTACCGGACGGCCGGTGACCATCGTGCGCGAAAGCAACCGCGCCGGGCTGATGCAGGGCTTTCAGGCGTTTTACGAGGACACCGGCGAGCTGTGTACGCTGCTGACCGCGCGCAATTGCGGTCAGGTGCTGCTTGGCATGGGGGAAGATGCCTTTTTGTCGAGCGCAATGATTGACGGGCTGGATATGACCCGGCCTTCCTCCGAGCTGAGTGAGCTGATTCTGAGCATGGCACAGACGGGCGATACCAATGCACGCTGCGGCACCGCGCTCAAGACGCTGGCGCGCTGGAGGCTCGACCTGAATTCGGGCAATGGCCACGGCGAACAGCCGCGGCTGGAGGAGGACTGCCGCGCCGCCGAAAAACGGCTGGCCGAAATCGCGGCCATGGAAAAGGAGACCGCGGTGCAGCGTGTGCAGACCGAGAAATTGCAGGCCGAGGCGGACAAGGCGCGCGAAACCTATGAAAAAATTTATCTGGTGTACGCCGGCAAGATGGTCGGGGAGGAGAGTCAGCTTCGTATCCTCAAGGCCGACAGCGAGAAGCGCATCCGCAATCTGAAAGACGGTCTGCCGGATGAAATCCTGCTGCGCGAGGCCGAAGAAGCGCTGTACGGCTATGAAGGCGCGGTGCGGCTCGAGCGGGAAAAACGTTCGGATATGCCGTATGTGGATTCCGATTTCAAGCACAAGCTGCGCGAGGTCGATGAACGGAAAACAACCGAGGAGGTTGAGCGCAACCGCGTTACCCGGCCGCGGATTCGCTGGACGGCGCTGCTGCTGGCCCTGCTGCTGGCGGTTGCCGCCGCGGGCACCGCGTTGTCGGGCGCCGATTTCGGCCCGCTGACCCAATATATGCCGTATGTGCTGTCGGGCATGGCTGCGCTGGCGCTGCTGCTGTCGTTTCTTGGCAGTGTACCGCGGCTGGACGATCCGGATGAGGATTATGATGAATCCCGGCAGCAGCTTGCCCTTGAACATCGGCGCACGGTAGACGATCAGCATATGGCGGCGTCGGTTTTGCAGGAGGAGTATGACACCGCCATGCGTGCAGCGCGCAAGCTGTGGCCGAACGTCGAAACCATCGAGCAGGCAGGCGAGTGGATCCGTGCGGCGCGTGACGACTGGCAGGCGCTGCGCCGGGAACAGAGCAAATTGCAGGATATTCTGGTACAGATGAAGCGCCTCAGCGATTCCGCGCCTAAGGACGAGAGCCATAAGGGCGAGGTGGATACTGCGCGCATCCGTGCGGCACAGGCACGCCGCGCGGCCGAGGACGCCCAGCAGGTGCTGGCACAGATGGAGGGCCGCTTGCAGGCCTACGGCGATAAAAACGAGTGGCAGGCCGCGCTGGCAAAGGCCCGGCTCGGGCTGGAGCAGACCCAGATGCAGCTCGACGCCATCCGGCTGGCCGAAGAAACGATCAAGTCGGAAAACGCCTCGCTCAGTGCGCGGATTTCCCCGCAGATCACCGAACTGGCCCAGCAGTATCTGGCGTATCTGACCAGCGACAGCTATAAGGAAATCAAGCTGGATTCCTCGCTGCGCGCACGCTGCGCGGGTGACGACGGCACGCTGCTTGACGCGCTGCGCCTGTCCTCCGGGACACGCGACCAACTCTATTTCGCGCTGCGGCTGGCGGTCTGTCAGGTGCTCAGTCATCGGGAAAGCATTCCGCTGCTGCTCGATGACCCGTTCCTTACGTGGGACAACAAGCGCATGGAACGCGGCCTGCGGCTGCTGCAAACCCTGTCGAAGGACCGGCAGATCATCCTGCTGACCTGCCGTCAGGCAGGAAGGCTCGCCATCACAAGAAAAGAAGAGTAAACGAAACCGCCCGGAGCAGTAAAAATGCCCCGGGCGGTGTTTATTTGCGGGATTTGCGATATGCGTCACTAAATTTTTTAATCCACGGCGCCGCGGACAAAAAAAGAAAAACATACAGACTCTGGCACATCAAAATAAACAACGGGAACGCATGCCCCGTGTCCCATTCCCGCGTGCCGTCAAAGCGGCCCTGCGCGAGAGCGAGCGCTTCGACAGCGGAAGGGGGCAGTTTGCTGTTCGCCTCGTACATGGTGTTCCCTGTGGAAGATTGCTTCAGAAGCTGGGAGTATTCGATATTTTCCGTTCCGTCGGCGTTGTACAGCGTGCCGCAGCGCATTTCTCCGGAAAGAAGAACCGTGCCGTCCGCGTCCGCGACACGCACCCGGCTGCCCAGAATAGACACCATATACGTGCGCTTGGAAAGCCATGCAAGGTCAAACGCAAGGGTTTGGGTGTTTCCGTTTCTGGTCTGCGTGATTCGGTTCAGCTCGTGCGTGTAAATAGTCGCGTCGTCCTGCGTCTCAATTTCATAGATTACCTTGCGGAATCGCAGCACCGGGTCGTGAAAATGCGGCAGGCA
>JBJDZO010000201.1:0-10803 GCA_051868095.1 Butyricicoccus sp.
TGCTGAGCGCGGTCATTTTGCAGGAAAACGTGTTCACGATCCGCAATTTGTGCGCCTTGCTGCTGGTGTGCGCGGGCATTATGACCGTCAACCGGAAGAGCACCTGAGCGGATGGATTCCCATGGTTTTCCACCGATTTGCAGTGTGCAACCGGTTGCAGCATATTTGCACATAGGAACTGCGATTTTCTGCGATAAAAAATGGAAATTGCAAAGAAATGAGAACATATTTCGCAAAAGCTCCTGAGAAATCAGGGGCTTTTTGCATATAAAAACCGGGAATTACCAAGGTGAAAAAAGGAAGAAAAACGGGGTTGTAAAAATGCGAAAAAAACCGGGGAAAGTTTGGCTCTTTTTGCGGGAAATGACGATGAAGGTTGCAAAAAAATCAGCCCTTTGCCTCAATGAATTGTGGAAGTGTACGAAAAGTAAAAAAGCATCTTGCAAGTGTTTCGCAGATGTTGTAGAATAGGCGCAATACGAGATGGATATACTAAAAAACAGATGAAGATAAGATCAACCAAGAAGGTGTTTTGAATATGAAACAGGTTATGAATGGAACTTCTGCTTTAGCGGACAGCGCATGCTGGAACCTCAGCAAACTGGGAAGCGCGGACGAGATGGCGGCGTATGAGCTGCGTGTACAGGGTACTGCGGACGAGCAGGCCTCTGCGGTCATGATGCACGTGATCAACGGTCTGCTGGACGGCAAGCATGTCGGTGTCATCGCGGAATCGAGAGAGGGTAAGACCCTGTCCCGTCTGGAGAATATCTGGCGTGATGGCCGTATGCTCAAGCGCGGCGATGCCAGCGCATTTGTAGCGCTTGACAAGGATTTCGGTGAATTGGAATCGACGGATATTGAGCCGTGCACAGGCGCGTCCTTCCGTTTCATGGGCTTTGAGGGCCATGCACCCGAGGACACCGTATTCCGCAGCCTGATGAGCGGCGACAGCGGCGCGGAAATTGAGGTTTCCTGCCATAACTTTGAGGATGGCGTGCTGTCCATTCGCTTCAACGCGGAGAAGGTTGACGAAACCGAAACCCTCGGCGATATTTCCCGCGCAGTCAGCGACTGCGGCCGTTTCCTGCAGATCGATATGTGAAGAAACCGACCGGCTGTGCAACCGTGCGGCCAAAGCCCGGCGGAATGACAGGATGCCGACGTTAGGGTCCTGTATGTCTTGGATCGGGCGCGAGGAAGCGCCTGAAAAAATGCGTCTGCCTGCCGGGCAGTCGTTTCAAAAATAAAACAAGAAGCCCGTGCACCAAGCGGTGTGCGGGCTTTTTGTCTTGATAAAATGGGGAACTGATATACTGAAAAGCAGAAAAACGCGGCATCCGTTTCTGGATACCGCGTTTTGCTATGAGAAGAAATGAACTTGGACTTATTTGCACTTGGCGAGCAGGGTTTCCCACTTGTGGTCAACCCACTTCTGTGCCTCTTCAATCATCCATTCGTTGCCCTTCTTGAAGCAGTGCTTGAAGCGGCCCTGCATCTTCATGAACTCCTCTACCGGGAGCTTCTTCTTGGGCTCGTAGGTCAGATGATATTCCCCCTCGACGACCTCGAACATCGGCCAGACGCAGGTTTCAACCGCAGCCTTGGTGATTGCAGCAATGTCCTCGGTGGGATAACGCCAGCCGCGCGGGCAGGGCGAAAGCACGTTCAGGAAAGCCGGGCCGGGGGTATAGATGGCGCGGTGTGCCTTCTCGTGCAGATCCTTCATCGAGCCGAGGAAGGTGGACTGTGCAACATACGGAATGCCATGCGCTACCATAATCTCGGTCAGATCCTTCTTGTTCTGACGCTTGCCCTCGGAAGCCGAGCCGTAAGGCGTGGTAGTGGTGTCGGCAAAACGCGCGGTGGACGACGAACGCTGAATACCGGTGTTCATGTACGCCTCGTTGTCGTAGCAGACATATACCATATCATGGCCGCGCTCCATCGCGCCGGACAGCGACTGGAAGCCGATATCATAGGTGCCGCCGTCGCCGCCGAAGGTAATAAACTTAAAGGTATCATCGATCTTGCCGCGGCGCTTCAGCGCATTGTATGCGGCTTCGACACCGCCGCAAGTTGCAGCCGCGTTTTCGAATGCATTGTGGATATAGCTGTCCGTCCATGCGGTGTAGGGATACAGGAAGGACGAAACCTCCAGACAGCCGGTTGCGTTGGTGACAACCGCTTTATCCTCGGGATTGAGCGCACGCATGACCGCACGCACCGTGATGCCCGCGCCGCAGCCGGCGCACAGACGATGGCCGCCGACAAAGCGCTCCGGCTTGGAAAGCTCTTGTTTCAGATTGTATGGCATGATAAAACCCTCACTTTATTCAGATAGGAGTGAGGAGATAGGAGATAGGAGATATAGAAGCAAGGCAGCAGCCGTATCTCCTATCTCCTATCTTTCTATCTCCTATCTTACTCGCGTTGTCCCAGATGACGGTAACGCGGGCCGGTCTCACCGGTGCGAACGACCTCATCGAGTGCCGCGAAAATGGTCTCGCAGTCCCGTACGCGGAAGTCACGGCCACCCAGACCGTAGACATAGTTGATGGTCTTGGGACGAACCTCCAGATCGTACAGTGCGCCGCGCACTTCTGCGCCGAGCGGGCCGCCAGCGTTCGAAAACGACTCGGCCTTGTCCAGAATCGCAAGTGCCTTGAGGTGGCCAAGTGCTGCGGCAAGCTCCTCATCCGGGAACGGACGGAATACACGCAGCTTGAGCATGCCGACCTTCTTACCCGCGGCACGCAGCTTGTCAACAGCTGCGCGGGCGGTGCCGGCCGACGAACCGATCAGCAGCACCGCGGTTTCCGCGTCCTCAAGCTGATAGGTTTCGAAGAAGCCGTAGGAACGGCCGGTCATTTCACCGAACTTCCTGCCGACTTCGAGAATGGCCTTCTTGGCGTTCTTCATGGCTTCCGCCTGACCGATCTTGGCGTCCATATAGTACGGGGAAACGCCATAGGGGCCGACTGCCAGCGGGTTTTCATGCTTTAAGAGATAGTTTTCCGGCTCATAGGTGCCGACAAAGTTCTTAACCTCGTCATCCTCGCACAGTTCGATGTTCTCAACCGCGTGCGATGTGATGAAGCCGTCCTGACAGATCATGACGGGCAGGCGAACGTCCGGATTTTCACCGATCGGCATGGCCTGCAGGAAGTTGTCGTAAGCTTCCTGATTGTTTTCGGCATAAATCTGAATCCAGCCAGAATCGCGTGCGCCCATGGAGTCGGAATGGTCGTTGTTGATGTTGATCGGGCCGGTCAGCGCACGGTTGACGCATGCCAAAGTCACCGGCAGGCGATAGGACGCCGCGACATACAGCAGCTCCCACATGAGCGCAAGGCCACAGGAAGAGGTTGCGGTGACAGCGCGCGCACCGGCCGCCTCGGCGCCGATACAGGTGGACATGGACGAGTGCTCGGACTCGACCGTGACATATTCAGTATTGACCTCGCCATTTGCAACATACTGCGCAAAATACTGCGGGATCTCGGTGGACGGCGTGATCGGGAACGCACCCATGACGTCCGGATTGATCTGCTTCATCGCAAATGCGACGGCTTCATTGCCCGAAAGGCGGTCTCTTCTTGCCATGATTAGTGCTCCTCCTTATGGAATGTGATCGCTTGGAAGGGGCATACCTTGGCGCAGACGCCGCAGCCCTTGCAGTGGTCAAAATCAAAATCGGTGCGCTTGCCGCCCACAACCGGAATGGAAGCGTCCGGGCAATAGGGCACGCACAGCAGACACTGCTTGCATGCGTCCTCATTCCAGGTCGGGGTCTGGGTGCGCCATTCGCCGGTGATGGTGAGCGCGGCAGTGCCCGGCTCATAGATTTCACAGCCCGGGGTCAGTTCATACCATTTGGACTGTTCGTTGATATTCTCTGCTTTTTTCATCCTACCTGTACCTCTTGCATGGATTTGGTCAGTGCGTTCATATTGCCCTCAATGACCTGGGGCTTGGTGGCGAACTTGTGCTGGAAGGACGCCTTCATATCGTTTACAAAGCGCTCCGGCTCGACTACGCCCGAAACCTTGACGGCTGCGGCCAGCATCGGGGTGTTCGGGAAGTTCTTGCCGAGAGTTTCCTCGGAGATGCGGCGTGCATCGATCGTGCACACCTTGCCGGTGTAGCCGTTCAGCAGCGGACGAACCTCGTCCGGAGTCTTTTCGGTGTTGATGATGATCGCGCCTTCGGAAGCGAGACCGGCGGTCACGTCCACCGACTCAAGCAGGGTCTCATCGACGACAACGACATAATCGGGGTTATAGATGTTTGAATGCACGGTGCAGCGCTCATCGGAAATGCGGTTGTAAGCCGTGATCGGCGCACCCATACGCTCGGGGCCGTATTCCGGGAAGCCCTGTACATACTTGCCGGACGAGAAAGCGGCATCTGCCAGAAGCAGGCATGCGGTTTTTGCGCCCTGACCGCCGCGGCCATGCCAGCGGATCTCAACGGGTTTGTTCATGCGGAATTCCTCCTGTATCTCACCTTGTATTTCATGCAATAAAAAAGCGGCCGTCCGTAAAAGGACGACCGCAGAAAATGCGTCGTAAACCACCTGTTACCGTACTATCATACGTTCCCCGAGTAACGGCGGGGCGCCGGCAGAGCCTACTATGGTTCGGCGTGCAGCTCAGGAGTGATTTTCGGCGGCGCGCTACTCACACCGGGCTTGCACTGTCCCCGGCTCGCTGCGGCTTTGGCCTCGCGCTTACTCTCTCCGTCTTCGCTTTTGTGCTTTATTGTTTTATAGTATAGACCTTTTGCGGACGAGCCGCAATCGTGAGACAATACAAAATCCGAGCGAAAAATCCATCAGATATGCACATTTGTCCACAATATACGGAAAAATACGCGATTTGTCCGCGTCAGTGGGGCAGCTTTTTGGGGCTGCCGTCGTCGAACGGGGTATCGAAATGGTGCAGCAGCAGCCAGCCCGCGTCAAACTCGGCGGCGTATTCGCCGGCCAGATGTACGGCCTTTTTGAGGGCGGCCTCGATCAGCTCGGGCACCGATTCGGTGCGTTCCTCATCCGGCCGCCACAGGTTATGCCACGGGGCGTGCTCCAAATTGAGGGCGTTCCATTCGGGCGCTTCAATTTTCATGTGGCTGGTCAGCAGCGCGCCGCGGCCAAGCAGGCCTTCAATCTTTTGGATGCCGCGATAGGCCGCACGGCTGTCCGAATAGAGGAAATTCTCGACGGTCAGCATTTCGCGGAACGCGCCGCGCAGGTCGGCAGTCGGCACATCGACCGAATACACGGTTTTGAGCAGGTAGTGCAGCAGCACCGCCAGCACAGCCAGTTCGTCATCGGTGAGATGGTAGTATTTATCCGGGTCAAATTCGGTGACCGGGGCATGATATTCGCGGTCATAAAGCGCGTAATCGATGTCGCTTTCGATCTGGCAGTGCACCGCCGAAGCGTTCAGTCCCGGGTCGGTATCCAAACATTCCTGCTGGCGGCAGTAGACATACGGATGCAGCGCGCTGTCGAGCGCATAATGGCACAGAAAACCATAGAAATACGCCTCAGCAATGGCGCGGTTTTCGCCGGTCATGCGGTTGACCGCACGCGAAAAGGCGAAAAACAGCTCGTCGATGCATTCGGAGTGCATTTTGTTGCCGTATTTATGCAGCGGACTGCCAAACGCGAGACTGCGGTAGAACAGCGGGTCCGGCCCTTGCAGTCCCCAGTTGAACGCTGCCGGGCGGGCGGCTGCCGCGCGCTGGACAACAGCGGGGAATGCCTCAAGTGCGAGTTCACCAAACAGGTAGTGCGATACAAAATCTGCCATGACCGATCCATCCTCTCCCATTGGAATGCTGCTTTCATTATACAACCTTTTTCGCGCTTGGGAAAGAGAAAACAAAGAGAATTTACAGTTAGGAGATAAGAGATAGGAGTTAGGAGATAGGAGATAGGAGATAGGAGTTAGGAAGTAGGAGTTAGGAGTTAAGGAACCGGCGAAGCCGGTATAAAAATCCGCGCGCGCAGCGCGCGACCGAAACTCCTACCTTCTCACTCCTCACTCCTCACTCCTCACTCCTACCGAAACTCCTACCTTCTCACTCCTCACTCCTCACTCCTACCTTTTTTCAGGCTTGCTCCGTATTTTACCGCGTCGCGCCCGTACTTACTGCGCAGCGCGTCCACCGCCTGATCAATTTTGCGCTGTTTTTCGCGCCGCTCGGCCGCGCCCTCGTCAAAGAGCGAAAGCTGTTCGCCGGACGCTTCGGGCGCAAGCAGGGAAGCGGCGGTGACCGTAATCATGCGGATGGGCTTGCCGGCCTTCCAGTGCTGCGCGATCAATGCAAGGGCGGTTTCGGTGAGCTGGCGGGTGCTGTCGGTCGGGACGTCCAGCGTGATCTGCCGGGACATGTTGCGGAAATCCGGGTCGCGGATGAGCACCTGCACGGTCTGGCATTTGAGGTGCCCCGCGCGCAGCCGGCTGCCTACGCTGTCGCACAGCATCATGACCTGCACCCGGATTTCCTCGGTATGGGTCAGGTTGTGGGCAAAGGTCATGCCCTTGCCGATCGATTTGACCGTGTGTTCGGCGTAAAAGGAGCGCACCGGGTCGCGGTCGTCGCCGCGTGCATAGGCGCTGAGCGTGTCGCCCAGCTTGCCGAGCACCCCATGCAGCAGGGCCGGGTCGGCGGCGGCCAGCTGGCCGATGGTGTCAATGCCGAGCAGATGCAGTTTCTGCTGTGCCTTGGGGCCGGCGTAGAGCAGGGCGCCGACCGGCAGCGGCCATACGATATCCCGGTAGTTTTCCGCGAACAGCAGGGTGGTGGCGTCCGGTTTTTTGTAGTCACTGCCCAGCTTGGCGAACGCTTTATTAAAGGATACGCCGACCGAAATGGTCAGCCCGAGTTCCTCCCGCATGCGGCGGCGCAGCGTGTCCGCGATGTCCTGCCCGCTGCCGAACAGATGCAGGGTGCCGGTCACGTCGAGGAAGGATTCGTCAATGCCGAACGGCTCGACGAGGTCGGTGTATTCCAGATAGAGCTGGTTGGCTCGGCGGGAAAACTGCACGTAGGCATCGCGGTGCGGGGAGACCAGACGCAGTTCCGGGCATTTGCGGCGGGCCTGCCAGACGGTTTCGGCGGTCTGGATGCCGAAGGCCTTGGCGGCCTCGTTTTTGGCGAGAATGATGCCGTGGCGGCTGTCCGGGTCGCCGCAGACCGCCATCGGTCCGCCCGCGAGCGACGGGTCGAGCACGGTTTCCACCGAGGCATAAAAGGAATTGCAGTCGCAGTGCAGGATCGTGCGGGGCATGGTCTCCTCCTTTCCCGGGGATAAAAAAGCGCAGGAACGTCCAAATCGGGTGGTTCCTGCGCGAAAAATTAGTTTTGTCCGGCGATGAACGCCTTAATGCGTTCAAAGGTCTCAATGCTGATGACATGTTCGATGCGGCAGGCATCCGCCTGCGCGGTCTCGGGCGAAACGCCCAGCTCGGTGAGCCATTCGGTCAGCAGTTCGTGGCGCTCGAGGATGCGCTCAGCGATTTCACGGCCGGTATCGGTCAGGGTGAGAAGCCCGCCGTCCTCCATCACCACATAGCCGTTTTCACGCAGCAGGCTCATCGCACGGCTGACGCTCGGCTTGGAAAAGCTGAGAAACTGTGCAACGTCAATCGAGCGGCAGCTTCCCTTTTCGTGCTGAATCATAAGGATAGCTTCCAGATAATTTTCGGCCGATTCCTGAATTTTCAAAATAAAAAACCTCCTTTTGCCGCCGTGGGTGCGGACTGTGCCGACGCCTGCGGGGAAAAGCGATTCGACAAATCAATTTACAAAATGTTTCTTCTTATTATATCATGCGGCGTACAAAGACAAAGCCTGTCCGCCGTGTAAAGCGCCGCTATGATATCATCGTGAAATAGTTTTGATATAATAGCCGTTTACGGCTATTATATCATAGTGGGGGCGATTGTACAAGCTTCTGAAAAAGGTCCTAGCCGGAAGGAAGAAGTCTATTCAGGTTGTTTGCGAGACATACTTGCCCGATAAAAATTTTTTTGGTATACTAAATATACCGCAATGAAGCAAGTGCATTGCACTACATAATGAAACTTGGTATGTTTTATATACTATAACATCGCAGGTGCATTGCACGAGAAACAAGCCAAAGAAAGGCGAGGTGAGTCCGTATGACGATTGCAGAGATTGCGCAGCGTGCTGGTGTATCAAAGACTGCCGTCTCTCGCTATCTCAACAGCGGATATATCAGTCAGGAAAAAAAGGATCGCATTCGGGCGGTCATCGAGGAGACCGGCTATACCCCTTCGCGGCAGGCACAGAACCTGCGCCGCGGCACCAGCCGGACCATCGGTGTCATCCTTCCCCGCATCGATTCGGAATCCATCAGCCGCGTTGTGGCCGGTATCAGTCAGGTGCTCGAAGAAAAAAGATTCCAGCTGCTGCTTGCCAACACCGAGAACAACATTGAGCGGGAGATCGACTATCTGGAGTATTTCAAAAATGATCAGGTGGATGGAATTTTGTTCATTGCCACGATTCTGACCCGGAAGCATCGGGATGCGATTGCCAGCAGCCGGGTGCCGGTTGTCGTCATCGGGCAAAAGGCCGAATATGCTTCGTGCGTTTACCACGATGATTTTGCCGCAGCGTATGAATTGACCCGGCTGTTCCTGCGCGGCGGCCGCCGCCATATCGGCATGCTAAGTGTTACACCGAAGGATCGGGCCGCGGGTGCGGCGCGTCAGCGCGGCTATATGGAAGCGCTGCGCGAAAACGGCGATACTGAAGGCCCCGAACGCATCCGGCACACCGATTTTGACATTGAGGCAGGGTATGAAAGCTGCCGCGAACTGATGACCGACTGCCCGGATACCGATGCGATTTTGTGCGCTACCGATTCGGTTGCCATCGGTGCAATCAAATACCTGCACGAGCAGGGCAAACGGATTCCGGGGGACGTTGCGGTTGCCGGCGTAGGCCACAACCGTTTGTCGGAGATCATTACCCCGCGCCTGACCACGGCGCACTATTATTACCGAACGAGCGGCATCGAAGCCGCCAAGGTGCTGCTTCAGATTCTGGATACCGATGTGGATATGCACAAGCAAATCCAGCTCGGCTATCAGATTATTGAGCAGGAGACCACCGACCGCGTGAGCGAAGCCCCATCCGCATCCTGAAACAGAAAAACCGTCTGGAAACCCTGGATTCCAGACGGTTTTTTTATCCGCGGTCGATGCGGTCAACGATCAGGGCAATGGCCTGATCGCCGGTGACGTTGGTTGCGGTGCCGAAGGAATCCTGCGCGAAATGCAGGGCAATGATAAGCTGCTGCATGGGGTCAGTGAAACCGAGCATGGACTCGATTAGACCAAGCGCCGCCATGACGCCGCCGCCCGGCACGCCGGGTGCTGCCACCATCGTCACGCCCAGCATGAGAATAAAGGGAAGGAAGGTGAGGAAGGTCGGGGTGATGCCGCTGGCGATCATGATGCCCATCGCGCCGAGTACCAGCGTGATCGTATCGCCATTGAGGTTGATGGTCGCGCACAGCGGCACGACAAAATCGGCCACATCGCGCTTTACGTGGTTGCTGTACGCGCAGTTCAGCGCGACCGGGATGGTAGTCGCGGAGGACTGCGTGCCGAGCGCGGTAAAATAGGCGGGCGCGACGTTTTTGAGACTCTTGAAGTGGTTCTTTTTGCAGACAATGCTGGCCAGCGCGAACTGGGATGCAATATACAGCACCTGCATGATCAGGATGAGCAGATAGAGTGTGGCGAACATTTTCGCGGTTGCAACCAGACGGCCTTCGGCGGCAATGTTCGCAAACAGACCAGCGATATGGATCGGGATCAACGGAATGATGACCTTGGACAGCGTCAGAGAAATGATGCGCTGCACATGGCGGAAGGCCTCATTGAGCGGGCTGGACTCGGTGTTTGCCATGCCGATGCCGAATAGGAACGCCAGTACCAATGCGGTCATAACACCGAAAACCGGCGCGATTTCCAACGTAAAAAAGGCCTGTGCGCTGTTCGATTCCATAATATTGCCGGTAATCGGCTGAATCAGACTGGGCAGCAGTGCCTTGCCCACAAAAAAGACCACGAGGCCGGAAAGCACAGTCGTGCCGTAAGCGAGCAGCAGCGTGATGCCGAACAGCTTGTTGGCCTTGCGTCCGAGATCCGCGAGACCAACGGCCACAAAGGATACGATGATCAGCGGGATCATGAACGACAGGAAGGTGGAAAACAACGAATTGAAGGTAGCGAATGCACGGATTACGCCATGGAACAGGGCAGTTTCCCCGATCCCTGCAATGCCGCCGAGCGAGCCGACCAGCACGCCCAGAAGAATACCGGCCAAAAGCCGGGCAAGCAATCCAAAGTGTTTCAAGATTTCCGTCCCCTTTTCGTGCGACAATTGAATAATGCCTTTTTAAAAGATTCTGTTAACATTTTACCATAGCATTTGTGAGGTGTAAAGATTTTATGAAGGAAAGTGGAAAATTGCCGCAGCCGGAGCCGGAAAAAGCTGCGTGGGCGCGTGGGAAAAACAGGGACGCAAGAAGTGCAGAAAAGCACCGAAGCGCAATAAACCAATATTTTTCGGTTTTTTAGAGCAAAGAATGCGTGTACGTCAAAAAAATCGGAGAAATTTTGTAAAAAGTGCGCAAAAAACGCGAGTTTCTTTTGAAAGGCGGGTTTTCGAAAGGAAGAAGTTCGGGAGAAGATTTTTGCTTTCCGCAAGAAAGTGAAACTGATTTGCAAAAACCCGGAAAATGGGGCTAAAAAT
>JBJDZO010000202.1:0-2432 GCA_051868095.1 Butyricicoccus sp.
ACGCGCGGCAGATCATCCCGCCCGGTGCGGATGATGGTCTCGCCCATATCACCGCCCATATACCCCGCATAGGTCGAAACCACCGGGTCCGGCTGTTCAAAGGTGTTTGCCGCCACCGCGACATGGTAATCCTCGCGCGTAAACGGCACTGCTTCGCGCGGTTCGGCCCAGACCAGATGCTCCTTACGCGCCTGCAAATTGCAGATCCGGCGGCTGTACGAGCCGAAAAACTCCTTTTCCTCGGTATGAAACACCAGCTCATCGTCCTCGTAGACCTTGAGCGGCGTGTCGAGCCGTTCGCTCACCGCCTGCATGAGCGTGCGGTAGGTCAGCAGCACACCGTTGTAATTATAATGGTTGTCGAGCGCCGAATAATACGATTTTGCGTCCCCGGTCGCATCGAAAACCTCACGCATATTGACTGCCACCGCGTCGGTTTCAGCCAGAGCGTCAAAGACGCGCCCTTCGCAGTAATCGACCAGTGACCGCCCGATGGACAGATATTCCGGATACTCGTCGTAGTAGACATACCGCTGTCCGGGTACGCCCACATAACAGAACAGTCCCCCGTACTCCTGCACATGACCGGCGAGCGCCTTCAGCTCGTCGGTTTTTTTATCCATGATGGCTTTCTGCTCTTCGAGCTTGTACTGCTCGGGCGAGGCCATAATCAACAGTGCACCGCTGTCGGTTTCGATGATATTGTTGGCCTCGACCTTGGGCAGCGCCCTTTGGATGCTTGCATAGGTTTTCAAAATCGTGTTGCGGCCAATGATATGGTCGCTGAGCCAGTCATCCCAGCCGGAAAAATACTGTCCGGAAAGGATATTCTCCCGGGTCAGCTCGGGTTTTTCGGCCAGCGCACGGTTTTCGTAATAGGAAACCTTCTTTTCCGGACGTGCAAGGGTGAGTATCGGCACAGCGGCCAGCGTCAGCCCGAACAGCGCAAGGAGAATGCGGTTACAAAGTTTCTGCATGCCTCTCCCCTCCTCAGAACCGGAAATAGATGAACGGATTGAACGATGAACTAATCAGCCATACGACCGACAACCCAAACACAGCGAATGCCCACGCATGTGCGCCGAGTGTCAGCAAACCACCGCGCATACGCTCGCGGTCCCCGAGCCATCGTCCGATGGGCAGGCAGGCAATGCAGGCAGCAGCCAGCTCGAAACCATACTGATGCAGGCAGTAACGAGTCAGGCGGTGCAGCCCGGCTGACGGCGTGAACATGGCTTTGAGATACCATACCACCTGCGCGAGCGAATCGGCACGGAACAGCACCCAGCCGAGCATGACGAGCACAAACGCATACGCCCAGCATGCCGCGGCGGGCAGCTTGTCCAGCAACCGTCCAAACAGCAGCTTTTCAAACAGCAGCAGCACGCCGAAATACAGGCCCCACAGCAGGAAGTTCCACGCGGCGCCATGCCAAATACCGGTCAGCAGCCAGACAGTCAGAATGTTCAAAATCCAACGCGGTTTGCTGCACCGGTTGCCGCCCAGCGGGATATACACATAGTCGCGGAACCATGTGGACAGCGAAATATGCCACCGCCGCCAAAATTCAGTGACCGACTTCGAAATGTACGGATAATTGAAATTCTCAAGGAAATGGAAACCCAGAATGCGTCCGAGACCGATTGCCATGTCTGAATAGCCGGAAAAATCGAAGTAAATCTGCATGGTATACGCGAGTGCGCCCAGCCATGCAATGTCCCATGTCAGTGCGCTCGCTCCCAGACCAAATGCCCGATCAGCAATCTGCCCCATGGCGTTGGACAGCAGCATTTTTTTGCCGAGACCGAGCATAAATCGCCGTGCACCGGCCGCAGCTTGGTCCAGCGATTCATACCGGCAGCTGATCTCCTGTGCTACCGTCTGATAACGCACAATCGGGCCGGCGATGAGCTGCGGGAACAGCGCGACATAGAGCGCCACATGCAGCGGATTTTTCTGCACTGGTGCATCACCGCGCGCCACATCAATAACATAGCTCAATCCCTGAAACGTGAAAAACGAAATGCCGATGGGCAGCACGATTTCTGGCACAGGGATTTCCAGACCAAACAGGCTGTTTGCGGCAGAAAGCAGCAGCCCGGTATATTTGTAATACACGAGCAGCCCGATTCCGGCCACCGCGGCTCCCGTACACGCCAGCTTTGGCCGCCGCACCGCCGCCAGACCACACAAATAATTGACCGCAATGGACAGCAGCATGACGCCGACGAATACCGGCTCCCCCCATGCGTAAAACAGCAGGCTGAACAGAAGCAGCGCGTTGTTGCGGGCTTCGCGCGAGCGCGCAGGGATCAAAAAATATACCGCGAAGAGCGCAGGCAAAAAAACAAACAGAAAAATTGTACTGCTAAAGGACATGGCCATTCACCAATGCATAGAATTTATTTTTCGGGAAATATGCTCATGTTATT
>JBJDZO010000203.1:0-2429 GCA_051868095.1 Butyricicoccus sp.
ATTCCTCCTAAAATTTAAGATTACCATTTCATGTTTAGCACTCAACCTCTCGGAGTGCTAACGCTTATTATATTACATCAGTCCACGCAGGAATGCAAGGGGATTTTTCGGGTTTTTGGCAAAAAAATTATGAATTATTTATGAACGTCTGCCGCGCGGCGAGGCCGGGCGCTCTGTGAACTTTTTGCGGGCTTCGAGCGGCTTAAAATACATATATAGGTCGCATTTGAGCATACCGTTATAGAGTTTGCGCTTTTTGTCGGCAAAAAATCCGTAAAACCGTTCAAACTCTGGATCGCTGGTCAGGTAATACTGTTTTAGGCTGCTGCGTCCGGCGCTCCGGCCCATGGCGGTGTACAGACGGCGTGCCGCTTCGCTGTCGAGCAGGCGCTCGCCATAGGGCGGATTGGCAAACAGCACACCCGAGTGCTGACCGTAATCCCGCGCGGTCGCATCGGCGGTCTCAAAACGGATGAGCGGCGCAACTCCGGCCTTTTTCGCGTTCTGGATGGACAGCGCGGTGCAGTCCGGGTCGATATCGCTGCCGCAAATGTCAAACTCTGCGTCCGGCAGAATGCGTTCAAGCGCCGCCGCACGTGCGTCGCTCCACACCGCCGGGTCGATGCACGCCCATTTTTCCGCATCAAACGCGCGGGTCAGACCGGGTGCGCGGCGCTGGGCAATCAGGGCCGCTTCAATCGGGATAGTGCCCGAACCGCAGAACGGGTCGAGCAGCGGCTCACGGCCGCGCCAGCGAGCCACTTTAATCATTGCGGCTGCCAGCGTTTCGCGCAGAGGTGCAGCATTGGCGTTTGCGCGGTAGCCGCGTTTGTGCAGCCCCGCGCCCGAGGTATCGAGGAAGATTTCCGCCCTGTCGTTCATGATGGAAAATTGAATCTGAAATTTCGCGCCGGTTTCCTCAAACCAGTTCACACCGTAGGCCTGTCCCAGACGGCTGACCACGGCTTTTTTGATGATCTTCTGACAGTCCGGGATGGAGTGCAGTGCCGAGTTCAGTGCATGGCCCTTGACCGGGAACGCGCCGTCAACCGGCACCCAATCCTCCCAGCGGATGGCGCGCACACCTTCAAACAACTGGTCAAAGGTCTTGGCGCGGAAGGCCGCCAGCCGCACGAGCACGCGCTCGGCACAGCGCAGGTTCAGGTTGGCCCATGCGAGCGTGTCCAGCCCGCCCGTAAACAGCACGCGGCCATTCTCGGCGTGCACATCGGTCAGCTTGCCCTCAAACCGCAGCTCGTCAGCCACAATACCTTCCAGCCCGAACAAAGTCGGGCAGCAGAAATCCAGTTTCATATATCTCGTCCTTTCCGGAAAAAAGGCTCCCATCCAGCCGGACAAGAGCCTCCCAATTTGCATTTCTATCGCTTGTATCATACCGTTTTTCCGGAAATCTGTCAATAGAATCCCCACAAAAAGGCATAGTTTGCCTTGCCGCAGGTGATGTAGTCGCGCACGCGCACGCCGAGCAGCCAGAGCAGCGCGAGACACAGCCCGCCTGCGCTGAGCACGGTGCACACCACGCCGAGCCATTGGGAACCCACCAGTCCGAGGAAAAAGGTGTACAGCACCCGTGCCCACAGGAACATTGCGGCGCCGCACACGAGCGGCACGGCGAACAGCCGCGGCAGCGCATGGCTGAGCATGCTCAGGCTGCACAAGCGCACGAGGTTGCAGCATACCGTAAGCACGGCCGCAAGAATCTGTGCCCAAATATAGCCGTATACGCCGAGTCCGGGCTTTGCCGCGAGCACCCATACGAGTCCGAGCTGGACGCATTCGCCCAGCATGCCCGCTCCGACCGCCGACCATTGTGCGCCCATGCCATTGAGCAGCCCGGCCGTGACCATCTGATAGTACATGAGCACGGTTGATATGCCGAGCAGCGCGGTATATTTCAGGCTGAGCACCTGCCCGAAAAACAGCCGCGACAGCGTGGGCGCGAGCGGCACGATCACAGCCGTGACCGGAATGGCAAGCAGGCCGGTCACACCGACTGCCTTACGGGTCAGCGCGTCGATCCGGCCCGCGTCCCCCCGTGCACGGCTACGGCTGATTTCAGGCAGAATGACCGTGCACACCGAACTGATGAGCGCAGCCGGCAGCATGAGCAGCGGCATAGCCATGCCTGAAATAATGCCCAGCTCGGACAGCGCTTCGGCCCGCGTCATGCCGGACAGCACAAGCCGCTGCGGCAGGATGACCGATGCCGCTGACGCAAGCAGGTTGTTCACCACAGCCGCGCCGGTCACCGGCAGTACAATGCCCGCAAATTCCTGCCCGAAGCCCTTCGGGAGCGGCTGACGCGCCGCACGCGGTACGTGAATCCGTTTGTGGTAAATTCGTGTCAGCAGCGCCGCGCTCACGCATTCGCTGAGCGACATGCCGACAAAGATCAGAAACGCAATCCG
>JBJDZO010000204.1:0-2426 GCA_051868095.1 Butyricicoccus sp.
GCTGTATCTCGAGCTGCCGCTCGATTTTCAAGTGAACATCAATCTGTACACCCATGACGAATGGGCTGAGCTGATCGAAGACCCGGACAGCTATGCGTCGTGGATTGCCGAGAAAGGGACGGTGCTGTATGACACGTAGCCGAAAAGGTGCGCGCGACAGCATGTACTACTACAAATGGCTGGATAAGGCGCTGTGCGACCTGCAGGCTGCGCGTATCCTGCTCACTTGGGGCGGTGACCCGTCCAACGTCGCATTTCATTGTCAGCAGGCCATCGAAAAAGCCCTGAAAGGCTATCTGCTTTTCCGCACCGGGCGGCATTATGACGGCCACAACCTGACCTATCTGTGCCGGCAGGCTGTGCTGGTGGACGAAAAGTTTACCGAATGGCTGGACGAAAGCGCAGCACTCAATAACCTGTACATCGAAACCCGTTATCCAACCGACTTGCCGCTGGAACTGGACGAACGCGCGGTGCGCAGTTATCTGCGCATGGCAGAGGATATGTTTGCCGCGATCCGCAAGGAACTGTATGACGGCGGGCGGCCACATCGGATCAAACAATGAAAAAAGGGAGCCAAACGGCTCCCTTTTGTGTTACTGTTCCCCGAGTGCGGCCTGATACAGCGCGTTTTTCTTAACGCCAAGGTCGGCGGACACCATTTTAACGGCATCTTTGAGCGTTTCCCCCGCTTCGATGCGTGCCTGTACGGCGGCCAGCGCCCGCGTCATGCGCTCGTCATCCGTATCCGCGTCCGGCGCATCGGATGCACCCTCCAGAATGAGCACAAACTCCCCGCGCGGCGCAGTTTCCGCAAAGTAAGCCTCGGCGCCGGCCAGCGTGAAGCGCAGAGTTTCCTCATGCAGCTTGGTGATCTCACGTGACAGCGAAATACGGCGGTCATCCCCAAATGCGGCACGCAGGTCTGACAGCGTCTGGCGCAGCTTGTGCGGCGCTTCGTAGAAAATCATAGTGCGTTTTTCGCCCTTAAGCGAATCTAAATGCTCGCGCCGTACCTTTTTATTGACCGACAGGAAGCCCTCGAAGCACCAACGGCCGGTCGGAAGACCGGATGCGGCCAGCGCACACACAGCCGCGCAGCAGCCGGGCACCGGGATTGCCGGTACGCCGTTCTGAGCACACAGTGCAACCAGATCTTCCCCGGGGTCGGATACTGCCGGAGTACCTGCGTCTGTAACCAACGCGCAGCTCTCGCCCGCAAGCAGCCGCACAAGGATTTCCTCACCGCGCTGACGGCGGTTGTGTTCATAATAGCTGATCAGCGGCTTGGCGGGCAGCTCGAGCGCGGTCATTAGCTTTTTCGTGACACGGGTGTCCTCAGCGGCAATGAAATCCACCGCGGACAGGGTCTCTCGTGCGCGCGGTGAAAAATCCCCCAGATTGCCGATGGGGGTGGCGACCAGATACAGCGTACCTATACTCATTGTTATCTCTCCTGAAAATATTACAGTTTAGCAACGGCATAAAAAAATAACCGCAGACGCACGGTTATTGAAAAGGGACGAAAATCTACTCTCATTATATTGATTTTTGCGCGTTTGTCAAGATAAAGGACGGCCCGCGCGGCAAAATGCGGCACGGGCCTTTGGGTGGGAAGAATTATTTTTTCGGCTGTTCGCGGTAATAGGCGTTCAGCAGAACGGTTTCCTGATCGTCGCGGCGCTTTTTGCATTCGTCCACGGCGTGCATGATATCCAGGAGTTTTCCCATGGGTAAGCACCTCGCTTTCTTTTTTCCCTATCATAGTCCTTTTGATGGGGGAACGCAAGGCGAATTTTGTACAAACTGCTGTAAAAAACACGTCAAAATTTGTATATCAATACAGTGTGATGCTTATACTTCCATGAAAACTCCCAGATGAACCAGCGCATTCCATATGCCATCGCTGTCCACGTCATCGGTCACATAGTCGGCCGCCGCCTTGACCGATTCCACCGCGTTGCCCATTGCCACGCCGATTTCGGCGTGCACAAGCATATCGAGATCATTGCCGCCATCCCCGAAGGCCATGGTTTCCTCGGGAGCAATGCCGAAA
This sequence comes from Butyricicoccus sp., assembly GCA_051868095.1. Classification (GTDB taxonomy): domain Bacteria; phylum Bacillota; class Clostridia; order Oscillospirales; family Butyricicoccaceae; genus Butyricicoccus_B. The sequence goes on from JBJDZO010000204.1 coordinate 2,057, forward strand.
TGGGCAATCATCTTGTCCATGCCGACCGGCTTGCCGCCGTCCGCGGGTATGATATCCGCAAAAAGCGGCATCCAACGCGCGGCTTTGCAGCCCGGAACATGGCGCAGAAAGGCTTCCTCCTCGGTTTCAGGAATGAAAGCACTCAGCTGATAAACCCGATTGGTGAGCGCACGGCGCGGATCTTCAATCGGGCCGAATACATCGTCCCCGCCCAGCTTGCGGCTGAGTTCACGGGTAAGATCATTGTGGAAATTGGTATAAATATGGTCTTCCTCCACGAAATTGCAGGCGATCTGCTTCTGTTCCAGATAGGGGAGCAGGGAAGCAAGGGACGCGGACGGAATACAATGGCGGTAAATGACCTCATCCC
>JBJDZO010000205.1:0-8146 GCA_051868095.1 Butyricicoccus sp.
GCCGCGGAAGCCCTCGCCCGCGCAGGCGTCGGCGCACTCACCCTCATCGACAACGACACGATTTCGGTCACCAACCGCAACCGCCAGATCATCGCACTCGCCTCCACCACCGGCCAGCGCAAAACCGAAGCCATGGCCGCGCGCGTGCGCGACATCCATCCGGCCTGCCGTGTGACCCCGCTCGACCTGTTCTACACCCCGGACAGTACCCTCGACCTGACCGAGTTCACCTACGTCCTCGATGCCATCGATACGGTTTCGGCCAAGCTGTATCTGGCCGAACAATGCTGGAAGCTGGGCGTGCCGCTCATCGCAAGCATGGGCACCGGCAACAAGCTCGACCCCACCCGCTTTGAAGTCGCGGACATTTATCAGACTTCGGTTTGCCCGCTTGCCCGGGTCATGCGGCGTGAGCTCAAGGCGCGCGGCGTCAAAAAACTCAAGGTCGTCTACTCCAAAGAGGAGCCGCAGCGCATACCGCCCGAACGCTACGCCGCAAACGAGGGCGACAAAAAAGGCACCGCCGGCCATCCGGTACCGGCCAGCATTTCGTTTGTGCCGCCGGTCGCGGGCATGATTCTCGCGGGCGAAATCATCAAGGATATTGCGTTCCAGAAAATTTGACCGCTTCCTTTCTCCCTTTCGTGCAAAAAAGCGCTGTAAAAGTGCGCCGCGCCGTGCTATAATAGCCTTCGGGACACTTTTTCCCAGATTGTGAGTGATACTTTGAAACGACTTTCCCTGTGGTTATGGCGGCTGGCCTGTGTGCTCTTTCTCGCGTTCCATATTTACGCCGAGCACTGCGGACGCTTCCTCATCAGCCCGGCCCTCAAAATCGCGCTTGCGGTCTGCTTTTTTGTGCTGCTCACCCTCGCGGTGCGGCCCGCCGGAAGCCGGACACGGCATAAGGTCTGGCTATGGCTGCTGTTTCTGTATTATCTCTGGGTGCTTTCCAATCTGCTGTTCTTCGATGCAGCGATGGGACGCGGCATAAACAGCGGCGGCGTCAATCTCGAACCCCTGCATACCATCCGCAGCTATCTTTGGGTTTATGAACACGGCACCTACCCGCTCGATATCATCCACATCAATCTGGCCGGCAACCTCGCGGCGTTCGCCCCGATGGCGGTGTTTCTGCCCGCACTGTTTCGCAGCCAGCATAATATTCTGCTGTTTTTTCTCACAATCGTGCTTCTTGTGGCCGGAGCGGAAGCCATTCAATACCTGACTGGCACCGGAAGCTGCGATATCGATGACTTGATTTTGAATACCGCCGGTGCAATGGCGGTATGGATTGTCCTGCTGCCATGGCGGCTGTGGACGCGCTATAAGGAGGCAAAACGATGAAAAAGAAAGTTGCAGTCGTCGGGCTGGGTTTGATGGGCGGCTCCATGGCGATGGCCATCCGCAAATACACCGACTGTGAAGTTTATGGCTGGAATCGCACCCATGCGGTCGCGGAAAAAGCCGTTCAGGATGGTACCCTGCACGGCATCGCGGATGAAACCGTGCTCGCAGAGGCCGATTACGTCATCATCAGCCTATATCCGCAGTCCACAGTCGATTTTCTGCTCGAGCATATGCCCAAGATGAAAAAGGGCTGCATCCTTGTCGATCTGGTCGGCATTAAGCGTTTCATGCAGGAAAGTCTTGAACAGGCCGCCATTAACGCGGGCGTACACTTCATCGGCGGCCATCCCATGGCCGGCAAGGAATTTTCCGGCTATGCGTTCGCTACTGCGGAGCTGTTCCAGAATGCCAGCATGATTCTTGTCCCGAACGCTTCCAGCCCACTTTGGGCGGTCGATGAAATGGACGGTTTCTTCATGGAACTGGGCTTTGGGCGCGTTGTGCGCTGCTCGGCCGAACAGCATGACCATATGATTGCTTTCACCTCGCAGCTCGCCCATGTGGTTTCGAGCGCGTACATCAAAAGCCCGGAAGCTCTGCGCCACAATGGCTATTCGGCGGGCAGCTATAAGGATTTGACCCGTGTGGCCAAGCTGAATGAAGTCATGTGGACCGAATTGTTCCTGCGCAATGCCGAACCGCTCGTGCAGGAAATCGATGAAATCATCAAGCATCTGGCCGAGTACCGCGACGCGATTGCGCACGGGGAAGAAGAACGGCTGTGCACGCTGCTGCGCGAGGGCCGTGAACGCAAGGAAAGCATCGGATAACAAAAAACGCGAAACGGAAAAACTCCGCTTCGCGTTTTCTTATTCGTCGCCCATGGTGAGATAACGCTCCTCCGCGTCGGTCTGCACCTGCTGAAGCTGCTCGATGGCCCGGCTCACATCATTGAACAGCGCGTAATACAGGGCTTTGTAATTCAGATTGTCTTTTCCTTCTTTCACTTCCATTTTACTCCTTTCCTCTTTTCATTCATTGTAACACCATATTTATGTAATTTCAATGCATAAATCATGATTTATTTGCCATGTTATGCATTCTGTCATCTGTCTATACTTAATTCAGGTGATACTATGAGGGCAGAATTTAGAGATTATTATGAAATTTTGGGCTTAAATATTGCGTATTATAGGAGATATACGCATTATTCCCAAACCGAACTTGCCAGCAAGGTCGGAATTGAACAGCCACATCTGAGCAAAATTGAAAACGCATCGGTCGGGATCTCCATGGATTTGCTGTTCCGCATTGCGGATGCGCTTGAAGTTGAGCCGTATTTGCTGCTCAAAGTCCGCGACTGACCGTTTCCAACCCTCCGTGTTTTGTGATATAATTATAATCATCCATGATACGTTCCAAGGAGGGTTTGACATTATGAACAATTTCACTTACTGCACGCCTACCAAGGTCATTTTCGGCCGCGATATCGAGCCGCAGATCGGCCCCACGCTGAAGGAATACGGTGCAACCCGCGTCCTGATCCATTACGGCGGCGGCTCGGTCAAGAAAACCGGCCTGTTTGATAAGGTCACCGCTTCGCTCGAAAGCGCCGGGCTTTCGTGGGTCGAGCTGGGCGGCGTTCAGCCCAACCCCAAGCTTTCCTTTATCCATAAGGGCATCGAACTGTGCCGCGCCGAAAAGGTCGATTTCATCCTTGCTGTCGGCGGCGGCAGCGTCATCGATTCCTCCAAGGCCATCGGCGTCGGTCTCGCAACCGGCAACGACCCCTGGCAATACGCTTCCACCGGCACTCATCCCGAGAAAAATGAGGTGTTCCCGGTCGGTACGGTGCTCACTCTTTCGGCCGCAGGCAGTGAAATGTCTAACTCGGATGTCATTACGAACGATCTCGTAACCCCGTGGGTCAAGCAGGGCATTACTTCGGAAACCGTGCGTCCGGTGGTTTCCTTCCTTAATCCGGAAAATACTTTCACGGTCTCCAAATTCCAGACCGGCTGCGGCATCGTCGATATCATGATGCACACCATGGAGCGGTATTTCCTCGGCACGCCCGACTGCGACCTGACCGAACGCATTGCGGAAGGCTTGCTCATCGCGGTACGCGACGCCGGCCGCCGCGCCATCGCCAACCCGTCTGACTACGAAGCGCGCGCGACGCTGATGTGGGCGTCGTCGCTCAGCCACAACGATTTGACCGGCTGCGGCAAGCCGCGTCTGTTCCCGGTGCACAAGCTGGAGCATCCGGTTTCCGCACTGCATGACAACGTTTCTCACGGCGCGGGCCTGTCCGTACTCTTCCCGGCTTGGGCCAAGTTCATCCTGTCCAAGGAGATCGACGTTATGAAGTTCGCCCAGCTCGCAAACCGTGTCTGGGGCGTGGAAATGAGCTACGATCATCCCGAACGCACCGCCGCTCTCGGCATCGAGACCATGAAGCGGTACTTCGCGGAAATCGGCATGCCGGTGACCATGGCCGAACTCGGCCTCCAGCCGGAGGACTATGAGGATATCCTCAACCTGACAACCAAGAACGGTACAAGCGCGGTCAAGAGCTATATCCCGCTTGGCAAGGACGAAATCCGCGAAATTTACAAACTCGCAGAGGCTTAAACGCAGCAAAGGCGCTGACCACAAAATGGCCAGCGCCCTTTTTCACTGCTCCGGATTGCATATGCTGTCGAATTTTGCTATACTGAATGCAGGTGCTGCCGCAGCAGCGGTAGGCGGCTAAGTCTTGCCCCTGAAAGGGGGCTTGCGTATGAACTATGAAGCCATGATCCTATTACTGATCGTTGCAACTGGGTACATCATCGCAATAAAAAAGAAGTAACCGCCGTCACTCCTACATGTTGCGGTTACTTCCGGTAACAGAACTCCAGGGGCTAGCCGTCTACCGGCAGCACCGTTTTTCCTAATCTCAGTATACCGATTCTCCTGCATATTGTCAAGCCGCCGCTTATCGGCAGCTTTCTTTTCAAACCGCAGCAAAGGCGCTGACCACAGAATGGCCAGCGCCCTTTTTCATCCCTTTTCCGGGTCGATCGTCACGCCGTCTTTGTCGCGCAGTTCCAAATGGATGTGTGCGCCCTCCGCTGTTTCCGCGGGCACAACTGCCGCTACTGAGCCGATCACGTCCCCGGCTTTGACCGTACTGCCTTTTTTGACCTTCGGGCCTTCGGCCAGCCCGCGATAGGTCGCCGTGCGGCCATCGGTTAATCCCAGCGTCACGCATACACCCCATAGCGGGTCGCTTGTCACATCAGTCACTTCGCCGTCGGCTACCGCGTATACCCGTGCGCCCGATGCGCCCAGATAATCGGTGCCGTCATGCACGCGCCAGTCGCCAAAGGTCTTTTGGTAAACCAGCTCGTCACCCGAAAACGCCTGCACGACTTCCCCGTTCAGCGGCTTCACCCAGACCGGCCCGGCCGTCTGCGCGGCAGGTTCGTCCGCGGCTTCCGGCTCCGGTTCGGTTTCGGTTTCCTCCACAGGCAGCACACTGTCCACCAGCGGTTCTTCGGTCACATCGGCCGCCGCCTGTGCGGCTTCGCCGTCCTCGGTATCGGATACCGGCACTTCTGCCGTATATTCCACACTTTCCATGGATGCGCCATTTGTCAGCGGCGCAAAAAACAGCACATAACCCGAAATCACAATTGCAGCAATGCAAAGGACCAGGATTATGTAAAATCCTCTGTCCTCTGCCGCGGCATGTGCAGGTTTTCCGCTTTTTTGCATATTTTTCACCTCCGCGCTTATTATGGCCCGCGCGGAAGATGTTTATACTATGCACCATCCCATTTTTCGATGGAAGTCCCGGTGTAATAGTGCGCCAGAATCGTCTTGTAATCCTCCCCCTGTCCGGCCAGATATTTCGCCCCGTACTGGCTCAGCCCAACCCCATGGCCATAGCCCGTGGTTTCAAACGTGATGCTGTCCGCCGTGGTTTTGACCGTGAAATTGGTCGAGTTCAGCCCGAGCGCTTCGCGCAGATCGGTGCCGGTTACCTGTACGCCCCCCAGCCGCACGGTCTTGATGCCGCCCGCAGGCGAACGCTCACTCGCTTTGAACCATGTCGATGGTGCGCCGGTCAGATCGGCCGACGGCAGGATTGCGGCAATTTTGTCGCGGAACTCCTTTGCCGTGAACCGCACCTCGCCCTTATATTTCGGGCAATCCTCACCGCCCGGGCTGTCCACATTTTGCAGATATGGCACGTCACTGCCCCATACATCGGCGGAAGATTCGGTTTTTTCGCTGGACGCCGCACAAAATACCGCGATAATCGGTTCGCCCTCGTAGGTCACAACCTCGCCTGCCGTCGCGCGCACCGCGTCCAAAATCGCGTTCTCACAGGTCTCGGCCTCACTGCCCCACCGCGCCGATGCCTGCGCCGCCAGATCGATGTACGTCGCGCAGTGATGATAATCGTCGCACACATCGGCATCCGCGTGCGCTTCCGGCCGGCCGTTCGCCAGCTTGTACGCCGCGTAGGTGCGTGCCGCAACCGCTTGCGCTTTGAGCGCTTCGGACGGAAAATCCGGCGAAATCTCAGCCGCAACCACACCCGCAACATAGTCCTCGAGTGCCATCTCCCGCACCTCACCCTCCACTTGTACGGCAATTTGAACATCCTGTCCGTCATTCGCGGACATCCCCGGACTTTCTGCATGGACAGAAAGCACATCCTGCGTTGTATCCTCCACCGCCGCACGATCCATTCTCTGTGCAACCAGCGGCAGCACGTAAACAAATCCGGTCAAAAGCAGGCCAAGCAATAACATTCTTCGCATTTTTGTCCTCCTTTATTTTTCTTATATTTGATTTTTTAGCGCTTTTGTGGATTGACTTTATTGCAAGTATGCTTTAAAATAAATTTCATTCATCATTCTTAGATAGGGGAGTGTGTGCCATGTATCGCGAAGCGCGCGAGATTGATCCCAATGTTATCTCTACTTTATGCAGCAATTTACAGCCTTATAACCACATCCGCACGGACCTGTTCAACCGATATGGCGTAAAGCGCGGCCTGCGCAACGCGGATGGCACTGGCGTGCTCGCCGGCATTACCCGTATGAGTAATGTACATGGCTACCTGCTCAACGAGGGCGAACGCGAACCCATTCACGGCCGTCTGACCTACCGCGGCATCGATCTGTACGACCTGCTGTACGGCTTTGAGTCCGAGGACCGCTTCGGCTACGGCGAAACCGCCTTCCTGCTGCTGTCGGGCAAGCTGCCCACCGAACAGCAGCTGCACGATTTCCGCCACGCCATCGGCGAAGCCCGTGAGCTGCCCGACAACTTTACCGAGGATATGATTATGCGCGCACCCAGCCGCGACCTCATGAACAAGCTGGCCAGCGCGACCCTCGCTCTGTACGCTTATGACCCCAATCCGGACGATACCTCGCAGGAAAACCTCATGCGGCAGGCCATGAGCCTGATTTCCCGGTTCCCGGTTATCATTTCGCACGCCTATCAGGCCAAACGCCGCTATTTTGACGGCGATTCCATGTATCTGCACAATCCGGATCCCGACCGCTCCACGGCCGAAAACATTCTGCACCTCATCCGCCCGGACGGCAAATATACCGACGATGAAGCCAAGCTGCTTGACCGCTGCCTGATTATTCACGCCGAGCACGGCGGCGGCAACAACTCCGCTTTTACCACCCGCGTGGTCTCCTCCTCGGGCACTGATACCTATTCGGCCATCGCGGCCGCAGTCGGCTCGCTCAAAGGCCCCAAGCACGGCGGCGCAAACCTGAAGGTTTGCCAGATGTTTGACGATATCAAGGAACATGTCTCCGACTGGGCCGACGAGGACGAGCTGTATCAGTACCTGATTAAAATCCTGCACAAGGAAGCAAATGACCATTCCGGCCTGATCTACGGCATGGGTCATGCGGTCTATACCCTCAGCGACCCGCGTGCCGTGGCACTCAAATCGGCCGCCCGTCCGGTCGCGGAAAAAACCGGCCGCATGGCGGAATTTTCGCTCATCGAAGCGGTTGAGCGCCTGACCCCCAAAGCCTTCGCGGAGGTGCGCGGCGACGACGTCAAGGTCATGTGCGCGAACGTGGATATGTACTCGGGCTTTGTATATCAAATGCTCGGCATCCCGCGCGAAATGTTCACCCCGCTCTTTGCCACCGCTCGTATTGCCGGCTGGCTGTCCCACCGCATCGAGGAAATCGCAACCGGCGGCAAAATCATCCGCCCGGCTTACAAACCGATCTCCAAGGACACCCAGTATATCCCGATTGCCAAGCGCGTTTAAAAAAAACACCCCCGGACCCTTTTCAGGATACTCCGGGGGTGCTGCATTTTGCGGCGAAACCGGCCGCAGACACAAAAAAACGGACCGGCTGTGCCAGTCCGTTTTTTGATTGCAATCTTACTTGGCTGCGATAACCTCAACCTCGAGCTTTGCGCCCTTGGGCAGGCCCGCAACCTGGAAGCACGAACGCGCCGGTGCGTTCTCCGGGAAATACTTGCCGTATACTGCGTTGAATGCCGCAAAGTCCGCCAGATCGGCCAGGAAGCAGGTGGTCTTAACCACGTGGTCAAAGCCTACGCCGGCCTGCGCCAGAACCGCCTTCAGGTTCTGCATCACGCGCTCAGCCTGCTCTTCGATGGTGGTGCCGACGATCTCGCCGGTGCCCGGGTCGAGCGGAATCTGACCGGAAGTGAACACAAAGCCGTTGGATTCGATGGCCTGCGAGTACGGGCCAATGGCCGCCGGAGCCAGAATGCTGGAAATTACCTT
>JBJDZO010000205.1:8246-10764 GCA_051868095.1 Butyricicoccus sp.
ATCTTCTTCATACGCTGCTGATTGGACAGAATCTTCTTGCGCATGCGCAGGCTCTTCGGGGTGACCTCGAGCAGCTCATCATCACCGATGAACTCCAACGCCGCTTCAATCGACATCTGACGCGGCGGAATCAGGCGCAGCGCGTCATCCGAACCGGATGCACGGGTGTTAGTCAGCTGCTTCTTCTTGCAGACATTCACCGCAATGTCGTCATCCTTCGGGGTGCAGCCGACAATCATACCCTCGTAAACGTCGGTGCCCGCGCCGATAAACAGCGTACCGCGCTCCTGCGCGTTGAACAGGCCATAGGTGACCGCCTCACCGGTCTCGAACGCAATCAGCGCACCCAGTGCACGCTTCTGAATCTCGCCCTTGTACGGCTGATACTCATGGAAGACCGAGCTCATAACGCCCTCACCCTTGGTATCGGTCAGGAACTCGCTGCGGTAGCCAAACAGGCCGCGCGCCGGAATCAGGAACTCCACACGCATACGGTCGCCCTTCGGATTCATGGAAACCAGCTCGCCCTTGCGCGAACCCATCTTCTCCATGACCGAACCCAGCGAATCCTGCGGTACGTCGGCAATCATACGCTCAATCGGCTCGCACTTCACGCCGTCGATCTCCTTCATCATCGCCTTGGGCGCACCAACCTGGAACTCATAGCCCTCACGGCGCAGGTTCTCAATCAGGATGGACAGATGCATCTCGCCGCGGCCCGCCACGCGGAAGGAATCGGTGGTCTCGGTCTCGGAAACGCGCAGGGATACGTCCTTGAGCAGCTCCTTGAACAGACGGTCACGCAGATGACGGGAGGTGACAAACTTGCCCTCACGGCCTGCAAACGGCGAATCGTTGACCGAGAAATACATCTCTACGGTCGGCTCGGAAATCTTGACGAACGGCAGCGGCTCGGGCTGGTTGTATGCGCACAGCGTCTCACCGATGGTGATGTTCTCAATGCCCGAGAAGCAGACGATATCACCCGCCTTCATCTCCTCAACCGGGGTACGTACCAGACCCTCAATCGCGTAGAGGGAAACAATCTTGGAATTGTACGGCTTGATCGCACCATGGTAATCGCATACGGTTACCGGCTGGCCAACCTTCAGGCTGCCGCGCTCGATGCGGCCAATGCCGATGCGGCCAACATACTCGTTGTAATCGATCGAGGAAACCAGCATCTGGGTTTCGCCGTCCATATCGACATGCGGCGCCGGAATGTGCTCCAGAATCTGGTCGAACAGCGGGATGAGATCCACACCGGACTTACTCGGGGACATGGAGGCTGTGCCGTCGCGGCCCGAGCAGTAAATAATCGGGCTGTCCAGCTGCTCGTCGGTTGCGTCCAGCGTGAGCAGCAGCTCGAGCACTTCATCACCGACTTCGTTCAGACGCGCGTCCGGACGGTCGATCTTGTTGATGACAATGATGATCTTGTGGCCAAACTCCAGCGCCTTCTGGAGGACAAAACGGGTCTGCGGCATCGGGCCTTCGGCTGCATCGACCAGCAGAATAACGCCGTCTACCATCTTGAGGATACGCTCAACCTCGCCGGAGAAATCGGCATGACCCGGGGTATCGACAATGTTGATTTTGGTATCCTTATAATGGACTGAGGTGTTCTTCGCCAGAATAGTGATGCCGCGCTCACGCTCGATATCGTTCGAGTCCATAACGCGCTCTTCGACAACCTGATTCTCACGGAAAGTGCCCGCCTGCTTGAGCATCTGATCGACCAGCGTGGTCTTACCGTGGTCGACGTGGGCAATGATTGCGATGTTTCTCAAATCATTTCTAACCATAATGCCTCCTATTAGACAAAAAAGTTCATTTCTTTTCACCGTTTATTATATCCTGTGCGCTGTACGATTTCCACATGCGGATATATAAAAATTTGCCCGGCGGGCCGCAAAAAAACTGTGCGTTTTTTTTGATTTTTTTGAAATTAAGTGTTGACATTTCGGTCCCAATTGGATATAATAATCTTCGTCAGCAAGAGAGCTGACAAGAATTTAAGAAATAGCCGGATTGTGTAAAGGTAGCACGACAGACTCTGACTCTGTTTGTGAGGGTTCGAATCCTTCTCCGGCTGCCACTGAAACAGATCATACATTTTGTATGGTCTGTTTTTTATTTTCCGGATTCGAAAGGCGGCTCTTGGCAGAGCGCCGGTGGCGCTCTGCAACCGCCGTGGCTTTCGCCGCAGCGAAAGCGAATCCTTCTCCGGCTGCCACTGAAACAGATCATACATTTTGTATGGTCTGTTTTTTATTTTCCGGATTCAAAAGGGGGCAAGGGAACCTGGGTTCCCTTGCCCCCTTTTTGGCAATATACAGCAAACGGTCCGCGCCGAGCCAACCGCCGAAAGGTTACAACAAATCGTACACCCGCCGGACGGCCTCCTCCGGCAAACCGGTTTCCCGCACCACACTCTGCACATCGCTGCAGCCCTCCGGCTGTTCGGCCAGCAGCAGCGCCGCAGCAAACAAATCGGCTTCACGCTCCATACGCTCAT
>JBJDZO010000206.1:0-2411 GCA_051868095.1 Butyricicoccus sp.
GTTACCCGGTGTTGCAAACACACAGATTCCCATCCGTTCCGCAGCCGCACAATCATCGGTCGGTGCAAGGCCCTCGGCGGCGGCCTGTTCAAGCGCCTGCTCGATTTTTTTTCGGGCAAAGACCTGCGGCGTCTGTGCGGCAGCGAGCGTTGCACGTGCCACATCTGCTGTAATAAAACCGTTTTCTACCCGTTTGACGCTGTCCTTCATGGGCACCGTGAGGCAGGCCGCGCCATATTCAGCGGCATCCCGAATGACCTGCTCCAGTTCTTTCTGTCCGAGCAGCGGACGTGCGGCATCGTGAATCGCCACCAAATCAGTCTGTTCGGCACACGCACGTACACCACACAGCACCGATTCCGCACGCGATCCGCCGCCGCGTACAATCTGGCTCACTTTGGAAATTCCAAAAGTCTCACATAGCCGCGCATATGGCATCATATCGCCTTCCCGGCATGCAATCACGATTTCATCTACGAGTGGGCAGCGCTCAAACACCAAAAGTGTCCGCGCAAGGATCGGCACGCCGTCCAGTTCGATCAGCAGTTTGTTGGTGCCCTCGCCCATGCGGGTTGAGGACCCAGCAGCCGGCAGCACTGCCGACACAAACGGCCTTTTCTCTTTTTTCCGCCACATATACGCCCTCCTGACACAAAAGCGGCTTTGTCATGTTGCTTCTGACAAAGCCGCATCCATTCAAAATGTTTCTTATATTTTATACCTTATGCGGCTTTTTTGCAAGTTTTTTTGCAGATTAACTGCCAAAGCTGTCCAGAAAAGCAGCAAACTGCATCCGCTGCCGCGTTTCAGCATCGCGGCGGCGCTCCATCCGAGCAAAAGGCAGCAGATGACCTCCAGCGCAAGCTGCATCTGCCTACCGTGCAGCAGCGCAGATACAATCTGCCCTCCATCCAGCGGTCGCACCGGCAGCAGATTGAGCATGCTTAGCAGGAGATTTGCTCCCGCAAACCGGTACCAACCGAGTTGAGCTGCTAGCCATGCTATGCCGATTCCGGTCAACGGCCCGGCTGCCGCAATCCAAATGTCGTTGAGCATGCTTAGCTTGGGCAGACGGTATCGCATTACGCCGCCGAGTGCGGTGAGCCGAAACACTGTCACCGTACCGCCGCAGGCATATACAGCCAGCGCATGCCCAATCTCGTGCAGCGCAGCAGCCGCAAAAAACAACGGTGCTACTCCGCTGTCATCCAGGAAACCTGCCAGTGCAGCCATAAGCAGGAAGGAATCCCCGACTTGCAGCCGCCCGTTCAAACGCTGATATAATGCGCCGGGTCAAGCGTTTTGCCGTCCCGCCAGATTTCCAGATGCAGATGATTTCCAGTTGCGTTTCCGGTCGCACCAACCTCCGCAATTTTATCGCCCATCGACACCGTTTCGCCCTCCTGCACATCTACCCGACTGCAATGGGCGTACAGCGTGGAAATCCCCTCCGGATGATCGAGCACCACATAATTTCCGTATGTATTGAAGCCGGTTTCGCGCACGATACCATCTGCAAAAGCAGCAATTGGCGTTCCTTCCGATGCGCCGATGTCCAACCCGTAGTGAAAGCTTTCCTTGCCGGTAATCGGATGGGTGCGCATACCGTAATCGGAGGTTTTGGTTCCTTGGACCGGATTTTGCGTATCAAAGCGGAATATATATGCCGTTTCATCCGCTTCTTTCGGGAAATTGGATGTTTCCCGGTTTTTCAGTTCATCTTCCCCGTATCCCGATTCGGCGTAGACCTGCGCGGTATCCGGCTGCGGGTCAGCGCTGTCTGTATTGCCCTGCGGCGCGGAATCATCCTCCATCCCGAACCCGGCAAAAACCGCCTGTAAACTACCGTCCTCAAAGGTATGCCCGGCTGCCTGCAATACCTCATCGGTCGATATTCCGCCGCTCAGTGCACTCACCGCCTGAGCCCGAACGCTTTCCGCCCACGGCGCACCGGAAATTTTAAGCATTACCGCGCCCAGAAACAGCGCCGCTGACAGCAGGAGCCGAACATCTCCGCGCGTGACCCGGCCGCTGCGTTTCTGTTGCCTGTTTGTCATGTCAAGGCCACCTCCCGCGCTGTATTCTATGCGGTTTCGCGGTCAAAAAGACATAAAAAAGCCCCGCATCGCAGCAGGGCTTTTTGTTTCATGCTTTATCGCGCGCAATGAGCAGCCGCAGTGCTTCCACCGCCGTAACCACGCCGCGCATGGCCGCATCGGGCGCAATGGTTTCCGCTTTGTCGTTGTCCGCGTTCCAAAGCACAGTGAGCACCGCGCCGCAGCGCACGCCCAGCGTTGCGCCCACGATAAACAGTGCAGCGGTTTCCATTTCGCTGGTCAGCGCGCCGCCAGCCTTCCACGCCTTCCATTTGGTCATCAGCTCATCCGCAATGGCCTGCTGATGCGGGCGCA
>JBJDZO010000207.1:0-2408 GCA_051868095.1 Butyricicoccus sp.
CGGGCAAAACCATCCATATCAACTACTTTCTGATCGATAAGCAGGCCTATTTTGTCGATTTGCCCGGCTACGGCTACGCGAAAGTATCGAAGGGTGAACGTGACCGCTGGGGCCAGCTCATCGACACCTATTTTGCGTCCGGGCTGATCACGCTCGGTATCCAAATCGTTGACATGCGCCACAAGCCGACTGCCGACGATATCACGATGGCAAGCTGGTTCCTCAGCACCGGCATGCCGTTTCTCGTGATTGCCAATAAGCTGGACAAGGTCAAAAAGAGCGAACGGCAGGGAAATCTCGATACCATCCGGCAGACGCTGCTGCTGCCGAGTGAGGTGCCGGTCATCCCGTTCTCGGCCGAAAAAGGGGATGGCCGGGACGATGTCCTTGCCATCATCCAGCAGGCTGCATCCGAACACGCAGGGGAGTAATAAGAGAAGCCTCAGCCGAGCTGGGGCTTTCTGCCTTGGGGGAAATCTACATTCGAACGGAGAATCGATATGTTTGACTTTTTAAGACGGCTTATGTACGGCCGGTACGGCAACGACGCACTCAATCAATTCCTGATGCTGGTCGCCCTGCTGCTTGCGGCGGTGTGGAGCTTTGTGCGGTTCGGCCTGCTTTCCATGCTCATTCTGGTGCTGCTCGCCGTGTGCTATTTCCGCATGTTTTCACGGGATATCAGCCGCCGTCAGAGCGAAAATGAGCGGTTTTTGTCGTGGTGGGCGCCCAAACAGAAGAAGATTACCGACGCTTGGGCGCGCTGGAAGGATCGCAAAACCCATCGGTATTATAAATGCAAATGCTGCAAAAGCTGGCTGCGTGTGCCGCGCGGCAAGGGGAAAATCAACATCAAATGCCCAAAATGCGGCAATCAATTTGTGAAAAAGACCTGATTTGCATAGAAAAGTTCTGTTTTTCACAAAAAACACTTGCAATTTCACTGGAAATGTAGGATAATAGTTCCATTAAGATAATTTGCTTAAGAGGAGCGTGAAACGCAATGACTGTGGAACAGCTGATTGGCAAGGTATACAACCGCCTGAAGGATAAGGATTTTTCCGGCACGCAGGGAAAACTTGCGATTCAGGTCAATTTGTCCGGCAAGATAACCGGCGTTTTTTACATCGAGATCCTGAACGGTGTGCTTTCGGTAATGCCGTATGAGTACAACGACCGTGACGCGGCAATTTCGATCACCATGACGAACTTCGACAAGATTCTTTCGGGCAAGCTCAACCCGCAGGTTGCGTTTGCTGAGGGCAAGCTCAAGGTAGAGGGCAACGTAGATAAGGTTATGCTGCTTTCTGAACTGCTCAAGGTCAAGTAAATACATAAAAACGCCCTGTCGGTTGACAGGGCGTTTGCTTTATATCCCCAGCTCATCGAGCAGGGCGCGCATCTTTTCGGCGGAGGACTGGAGCTGCCGGGTTTCATCCGCGCTCAGCGGGATGTCCAAAACATTCTGTACGCCATCTCGGCCAAGGACACATGGCAGGCCGAGACACAGCCCGGAAATACCATAATGGCCGCCGACCATGCTGGTCACCGGCAGCACCGAATGCTCATCTCGGACGATCGCTTCCGCAATACGGCGCACTGCGATGCCGATGCCGTAGTAGGTCGCGCCCTTGCCATCGATGATCTGGTACGCAGCGTCGCGCACCGAGCGGTAAATGCGGTCGAGCGTTTCACGGGAGTCATCTTTGCCGCAGATCCGGCAGTAGTCATCCAGGTCTACGCCCGAGATGTTCGCTGATGACCATACGGCAAGTTCGCTGTCACCGTGCTCACCGATGATGAATGCATGCACGTTGCGGCTGTCCACATGCAGATACTGGCCGAGCAGATGCTTGAGACGCGCGGTATCGAGTACGGTGCCCGAACCGATGACCCGTCCGGCGGGCAGCCCGGACAGCTTCTGTGCCATATAGGTCAGCAGATCGACCGGATTGGAAACAATCAGAAGAATCGCGTCCCGGTTGACCGCAAGCGTCTGCGCCAGAATCGATTGCAGGATGACCTTGTTACGGCCGAGCAGTTCGATTCGGGTTTCACCGGGCTTCTGGTTTGCGCCCGCCGCAATCACGATCAGGCCGCATTCCGCGAGGTCCAGATAGCCGCCCGCCCGCACCACGCACGGTTGGGTGAAAGCGATGCCGTGGCTGATATCGGCAGCTTCGCCCTCTGCTTTTTTCAGGTTGGCGTCGAGCAGCACAATTTCGGAAAACAGGCCGCTGGTGGCGAGCGTGAAGGCCGCGGTGGCCCCTACAAAGCCGACGCCGATGACCGCGCATTTTCTCAGATTTGTCATGGAAATCCACTCCTTTGGGTGAAAAATTGCTGGAAAACGGCTGAATAGCCGCCACCCACGCAATCAGTTTGTGCAAAAGAAGAAAAATTATGTT